>JAFGGL010000037.1 GCA_016930575.1 Clostridiales bacterium
GAGGAAAGTCCGAGCATCGCAGGGCAGGGTGCCGGTTAACGGCCGGTGAAGGCGACTTCAAGGAAAGTGCAACAGAAAGAAACCGCCACAGCAATGCGGCAAGGATGGAAAGGCGAGGCAAGAGCTCACCTGCGCCCCGGCGACGGAGGCGCGATGTAAACCCCACCCGATGCAAGATCCGATCTGAGGCTATGCGGCGGCCCGCCGCGCCTCTGAAGTGATCGCTGGACCGCGGCGGCAACGCCGCGGCTAGACAGATGATCGTTCAACGACAGAACTCGGCTTACGACCGCGCTTATCGCAATTCGCTCAAGTGATATGATCACTTGAGCGTGTTTATACTTCAGATTTATGCACAGGCATTCGCTCCGCTACTATGCGGCCGTAAGTTAACAAATCGTTCACAGATTTTATGAAATAAGGGTTTATACTATACTATGTAACAAACCATTCCGACCTGCCGGAACGTTCAGGAGGCGGCATTATGTTAAACGGCGCAGGCAAAAAAATCATCCTTTGGTCTAAAATCCTGTTATTTGCGGGCATCGCGCTTTCCGTGGTGATCGGCTTTGTCATCATCTGGAGGGGCACGCTGCTCCATCCGCTCCGCATCACCGTATACCACACAAGCTACCTGTACAAAGCAGGCGTGCTGGACGGCAGCCGCTTCATCGTCGCCGGCATCCTGGTGATGATCTTCGGCTCACTCGCCTCGTGGCTGACGGCGCTGCTGCTTAGGGCGTTCGGCGATTTGTCGATCGATACCAAAGCCATCCGCGAACGGCTGGAGGCCGAACCCGCCGCAACGGCGACCGAAGAGCCCGCGGAAGAAAAGCCGGTAAAACCCGTGCGGAAAAAAACCGCAAACCCGCAGCGGCTAAGGCGGGAGAAACTGGAAAGTCCGACGGGAAATGATACGAAAACCCTTGAAACTCCAATTCCGCCATGCTATAATATCCGTGTCCGGGGCAATGCCCGGAAACGAAAGACGATGACGGAGACCAAAGCCCGCACGAACGCGGTTTGCAGAGAGGAAGGCAAACGCTGCAAGCTTTCCATACCGCTGGCGGAGAATTCCCTCCAGAGTCGCTTCGCCGAACGTATAGCCAGTAAGCGAAGCCGGGGATCAGCACACCCCGTGATCAAGCGAGAGCATTTCCCTGCATGGGGAGATGGAATATGGGTGGTACAACGCGGCAATATGCCTTCGTCCCATGCGGTCGCATGGGCGAAGGCTTTTTGATTGGAGGCAAAACAGATGCTCGAAACCCTGAATAAAATCAGAACACAGGTGGTTTCCGATCTGGAAACCGTGCAAAGCACCGCCGAACTGGAGGCTTTGCAGGTGAAAGCACTCGGGAAAAAGGGCGAACTGACGGCGCTTTTAAAATCCCTGGGCAAGCTGCCCCAGGAGGAACGCCCGGCCATGGGCGCCGCCATCAACGAGGCGCGCAAGGCCCTGCAGGAAAGAATAGACCTGCGCGCGCAGGAGCTCAAGCGCAAAGAGCGCGACGAAGCGCTCAGGCGGGAAGCCATCGACGTCACCGAGCCCCGGAAGCTTCCGGAGATCGGCACGGCGCACCCCATCACCATCGTGATGAACGAGATGATCGAATGCTTTACGGGCATGGGTTTCGAAGTGCTGCAGGGCTCCGAGGTGGAGCTGGAGTACTACAATTTCGAGCTGATGAACATCCCCAAAAACCACCCGGCGCGCGACGCGCAGGACACCCTGTATATCGACGACAACATCGTGCTGCGCACGCACACAAGCCCCATGCAGGCGCGCGTGATGCTCGCCCGCAAACCGCCGATCCGCATCGTCTGCCCCGGCCGCGTTTACCGCGCCGACGAGTTGGACGCCTCCCACAGCCCCGTGTTCCATCAGATGGAAGGGCTGGTCGTGGACGAGCATATCTCCATGGCGGATTTGCGCGGCACGCTTGACGCGTTCGCAAAACATATATACGGGGCAGATGTTAATATCCGTTTCCGCCCGAGCTTCTTCCCCTTCACCGAGCCAAGCGCCGAGGTGGACCTGACCTGCTCCAACTGCAAGGGCACGGGCTGCAAAGTGTGCAAGGGCACGGGCTGGATCGAGATCCTGGGCTCCGGCATGGTCAACCCCAAGGTGCTGGACATGTGCGGCATCGACAGCCAGAAGTATTCCGGGTTTGCGTTTGGCATCGGGCTGGACCGCATCGCAATGGGCCGCTTCGCCATCCCCGACATGCGGCTGTTGTTTGAAGGCGACGCGCGGCTGTTGAGCCAACTGCGATAAGGAGGGCAAAGAGATGAAATTACCGTTGAGCATGCTCAGGGATTATGTGGAGATTCCCATCGCCGCCGAGGCTTACGCCCAGCGCATGATCATGACCGGCACGGCCGTGGAAAGCATCGAGCGCCCGGGCGAGGAAATACAGAACGTCGTCATCGGCCGCGTGCTGACCTGCGAAAAAGTGGAAGGCACGCATCTGACGCAGTGCACCGTAGACGTCGGGCAGGAAAATCCCCTGCACATCGTGTGCGGCGCGCCCAACGCCGCAGCCGGCATCCTGGTGCCCGTCGCACTGGACGGCGCGACGCTGCCGGGCGGACAAACCGTTAAAAAAGGCAAGTTGCGCGGCATGGCCAGCGAGGGGATGCTCTGCTCCGCGGCGGAATTAGGTATCCCGCAGGAGCTGTACCCAAGCACCGGCGAGGCGGGGCTGTTGATCTTCAACGAGGAGTATCCCGTGGGCATGGACATCAAGCCCATCGTGGGACTGGACGACGCGATCATCGATTTTGAGATCCTCGCCAACCGCCCGGACTGCATGTGCGCGCTTGGCATCGCCCGCGAATCCGCCGCCGCGCTCAACACCAATTTCCTCGCGCCCTCGGGCAGGGTGAAGGAATCCGGCGGGGATATCCACAAGGAAGTCAAGGTCAGCGTGCTCGACCCGGACCTCTGCCCACGCTATACCGCGCGCGTCATCAAGAACGTGCGCATCGCCCCCTCCCCCAAGTGGCTGCGCAAGTACCTGACCGGCGCGGGCCTGCGCCCGATCAACAACATCGTGGACATCACCAATTTCGTGATGATCGAATACGGCCATCCGATGCACGCGTTCGATCTGAGCAAGGTGCGCGGGCGGGAGATCATCGTGCGCCGCGCCAAAGACGGCGAAACGCTGACCACGCTTGACGACGTGGAGCGTACCTTCACCTCGTCCGACCTGCTGATCTGCGACGCGGAAGGCGCAACGGGCATCGGCGGCGTGATGGGCGGCGAGGAGAGCGAGATCACCGAAAGCACCAAAGAAGTGATGTTCGAATGCGCCAGCTTCAACCGCACCTCCATCCGCCTTACCAGCCGTTCGCAGGGCATGCGCACCGACGCCTCGGCGCGCTTTGAGCGCGGCGTGAGCCCGCACACCACCATGGACGCCGTCAACCGCGCCTGCATGCTGGTGGATATGCTGGACGCGGGCGACGTGGTGAACGGCTGCATCGACATCTATCCAAATCCCGTGGAGATCAAATCGGTCGCCGCCAGCGTCAGGCGGATCTCCGAGCGCTCCGGCGTGGATATCCCCGCCGCAACGATGGTGGAAATACTGGAAAAACTCCAGTTTACGGTCAAGCTGAAAGGGGATACGCTCACGGTTACGGCGCCGCCGTTCCGTTCGGATATCGAAACCGAGGCCGACGTCTGCGAAGAGGTGCTTCGCATTTACGGCTTCGAGCATATCGGCTGTACGCGCCTGCGCGGCGAGAGCACACAGGGCGGCATCTCCGCGCAGCTCAAGCTGACCGGAAAGATCGCGGGCATCCTGCATGGGATGGGCTACATGGAGATCATGAAGTTTTCTTTCCTGAGCATCCATGAAATCGAAAAGCTGGGCCTTCCTGAAGGCGACCTGCGGCTCGATCCGCTGAGGATCCAAAACCCGCTGGGCGAGGACAGCTCCGTGATGCGTCCGACGCTTGCGCCGGATATGCTCAAAACCCTGTCTTTCAACATGAGCCACGGAACGGCCGCGGCCAAACTGTATGAGATCGCAACCGTCTATGACAAGCGCCGCGTCACCGATGAAGGTCTTCCCACGGAAACGCAGACGCTGTGCCTGGGCGCGTACGGCGAAGACGTGGATTTCTACGCCGTGCGCAGCGCCGCGGAAGCGGTGCTCAAATCCCAGGGTATTGATGATTACACGATTGAGAAATGCGGCGAACCATATCTTCATCCGGGTCGCCGCGCCGTGCTCAACAAGGACGGACAGGATATCGTAAAACTCGGCGAAGTACACCCCGACGTGCGGGATGCCTTTGATATGCCGGGCCGCGCCGTGATCGCTGAGATCGATCTGGCGCTCGTGGGCAAAGCCGCCAAGCCGATGGGGCCGTTGAAGCCCCTGCCGCGCTTCCCCGGCGTTGCGCGCGACCTGGCGCTGGTGATTGACGAAAGCATCGCCGTCGGCCCGTTGACGACCGCCATCCGCAAGGCGGGCGGAGAGCTTTTGGAAACCGTGGAGATGTTTGACGTCTACCGTGGCGGCCAGCTGGAGCAGGGCAAGAAATCCGTCGCCTTCTCCCTTACCTTCCGCGCCCCGGACCGCACCCTCACCGAGCCGGACGTCGCAAAGGCCATGGAAAAGATCCAGCGCAGCTGCGCCTACCAGTTCGGGGCCGTGATCCGCTGACCTACTTCTCTTTTAGGAGAAAAGAGAAGTAGGCAAGAGAAAGCCACTTTCATCAACTTTGTTTCAACACCGCAGGGATTTGGTATACCAAATCCCTGCGGCTTCACTTTTATTGCAGGACTTTTAACCGGCAACAAGGAATACTCACAGGTGAGCGATGATGAAAGCACGCGCATGACAGCGAATTGGATTTTTGTTAGGTTGGGTTTCGAGAATCCGAAGTAGTAGCAGCGCTACGTCGAGGATTCGAGAACCCAAGATAGCGGAAAGCCAGTCGCTGACTTGCGCGGGATTTCGTCAGAGCTTACCGAAAGTAGGGGTGCAACATGAGATATCCGTCGGCATGGCTGGATGAACTTCGCATGCGCGCGGATATCGTGCAGATCGTATCCTCCTATGTGCCGTTGAAGAAATCCGGGCGCCGCTACACCGGCCTGTGCCCGTTTCACAACGAAAAAACGCCGTCTTTCAGCGTGGACGCCCAAAAGCAGCTGTATTACTGCTTCGGCTGCAAGGCGGGCGGCAGCGTAATCCAGTTCGTGATGGACATCGAACATCTGGACTTCCAGGAAGCGGTCCGCTTCCTGGCCGAACAACTGCGCATGCCGCTGCCGGAATTGCAAAACGACCCGGGTTACGAAAAGCGGCGTTCCCTGAAAGAACGCATCTACCTTGCCAACCAGGCCGCCGCGAAGCTTTACCACCAGAACCTCTGGGAACCCCAGGGCGGGGAAGTCCTCGCCTACCTCAAAGGCCGCGGGCTGACCGACGCCGTCATCCGGCGCTTCGGCATCGGCGCGGCGACCGGAAGCCTGCGCATCGGCGACGCGCTGGAGAAAGAAGGCTTCACGCAGGAAGAACTGCTTGCGGCGGGGCTTACGCACGGGCACGAGCAGAAGGCGCAGGATATGTTCTTCCAGCGCGCGGTGTTCCCCATCATCGACGCGTACGGCAACGTGCTGGGTTTCGGCGGGCGCGCGATGGGCGACGCGAAACCCAAGTACCTCAATACCGCCGATACCCCGGCCTTCAACAAGCGCTATCACGTGTTCGCGGCAAACCTGCTGCGTAAGGAAAAGGGGCTCAAGCGTGTCGTCCTGGTGGAAGGGTACATGGACGTGGTCGCGCTGTCGCAGTTTGGGGTAGCAGGCGCGGCGGCGACGCTGGGCACGGCGCTGACCCAGGAACAGGCACGGCTTTTATCCCGTTTCGCGCCGGAGATCCACCTGTGCTACGACGGCGACGCCGCCGGGCAAAATGCTACCCTGCGCGGGCTGGAGGTTCTGGAAAGCCAGCGCGTCAGAACGCGGGCGCTGGATATCCCCGGCGGTCTCGATCCCGACGAGTTCATCCGCCAAAACGGCGCGGACGCTTTTTTGGCCTTGAAACCCATCTCCCCCGTCAGCTACCGCATCCGGCGGGAAAAGGAGAAGTACGACCTGGGCACGGAGGACGGGCGCACCGAATACGCCAAGGCCTGCGCGATAATCCTCAAAGCCGTACGCGAACCCGTGGAACTGGAAAACCATTTGAAGCAGCTTTCCGTGGACACCGGCTACACGCGCGAGGTGCTTCTGAAGCAGATGGGCGCCACCAAAGAGACCCGCAATACCTACATGCCCCGGCGTACCGGCTTCCGCCGCAACGCGAAGGCCGAAAAGCCCGCGGACATGTCGTCCAGCACCGTGCTCGCACTGCTGTCGGCGGGAAAGCTGCCCAAAGACGTAATCACCCCCGAGGATTTTGAAGACCCCGACCTGAAACTAATCGCCGAAGCGCTCATCCGTGGCCAGACCCTGGGTGCACTGCTTGACGAAAACGCCACCGATTCCCTGCGGCAGGCCGTCGGCGCGATCCTGTCGGTTGAGATCGACGACGAGCAGGCCATGAACATGGCGCAGGAGTGTTTTGCGCAGGCCAAGCGTGTAAAACTGGAAAAAGAACTAGAGGAAATTGAACGGCGCGTGCAGAACTATTCCAATGAGGACTCGCTCAAACAGGCGCAGCTGCAGCGCTCTTTGGAAATCATGCAGCAGCTCAAAGCCCTGAAGTTATCCCGCAAAAGCCCTCTTTGATTCACGAAGGAGTGATGGATGTTGAGCAACAATTCGCCTGAGGCGATCAAGTTGAAACTCAACGAGCTTTACGAAGACGCCAAAACCAAAGGCACGGTCACCCGCGACGAAGTCGCCTCCCAGGTGATGGAGCTGGAGATCGACGCCGATCAGATAACCAAAATATACGAGACCCTCGAAAGCATGGGTGTTGACGTGGTCAGTGAATTTGACCCCGTGCCGGCCGACGAAGTCATCGAGCCCGAGAAAATCGACCTGAGCGTCCCGGAAAATATCAGCGTGGACGATCCCGTCCGCATGTATTTGAAGGAGATCGGCAAGGTGCCGCTTTTGACCGCGGAGGAAGAGATATCCATCGCCAAGCGCATGGAGGCCGGCGACGAGAGCGCCAAGCAGAAGCTGACCGAAGCCAACCTGCGGCTGGTGGTGTCCATCGCCAAGCGCTACGTGGGCCGCGGCATGCTGTTTCTGGATCTGATCCAGGAAGGCAACCTCGGGCTGATCAAGGCCGTGGATAAGTTCGACTACCGCAAGGGCTATAAGTTTTCCACATACGCCACCTGGTGGATCCGCCAGGCCATCACCCGCGCCATCGCCGACCAGGCGCGCACCATCCGCATCCCCGTGCACATGGTGGAGACCATCAACAAATTAATCCGCGTCTCCCGGCAGCTTTTACAGGAGTACGGGCGCGAGCCCACCCCCGACGAAGTCGCCAAGGTGATGAACATCTCCGAGAACAAGGTGCGCGAGATCATCAAGATCGCGCAGGAGCCCGTTTCGCTGGAGACCCCGATCGGCGAGGAAGAAGACAGCCACCTGGGCGATTTCATTCCCGACGACGAGGCCCCCGCGCCCGCCGAGGCTGCCAGCTTCACCCTGATGAAGGAACAGCTACTGGCGGTGCTGGATACGCTGACGCTTCGGGAAGAGCGCGTGCTGCGCCTGCGCTTCGGCCTGGACGACGGGCACCAGCGGACGCTGGAGGAGGTCGGCCGTGTATTTGAAGTGACACGCGAACGTATCCGCCAGATCGAAGCCAAGGCGCTTAGAAAACTGCGCCACCCCAGCCGCTCCAAGAAACTCAAGGACTATCTGGAGTAGGGGGTAACGATGTCGGAAGACAGACTGCAGGGAAATACGGCACGGATGCTCAAGACCGACAAGCGGCTTCGCGCAGCCGCCGACTGGGTGGAACCCTGTGATATCATCGCCGATATCGGGTGCGACCACGGACGGCTCGGCGCGATGCTGCTTTTAGAGAACCGCGCCAAACACCTGATCGCTTCCGATATCAGCGAGAAATCCCTGCAAAAGGCCAAGCACTGCCTGCAGCGTCACGGGCTGACGGGCAGGGCGGAGTTCCTCGTCGCCGACGGGCTGGAAGCGCTCGACCGGAAGGTGGACACCGTCTGCATCTTGGGCATGGGCGGGGAGACGTTGAGCGGTATCCTGATCCGCGGGCAGGAGAAGCTCAAAGGCGCCTCGTTGGTGCTGGGCGCGCACACCAACCTGTATGTCGTGCGTAAAACGCTGCAGGCCATCGGCTACCGCATTTCAGGCGAGCAGGTGGTGCGCTCGGAAGGCCGGATGTACGTGTTGCTGCGCGCCGCGGAGAAGACCGGCAACGAAGAACCCTATACCCGCCGCGAGCTGATGCTGGGGCCCATGTTCCTCTCCGAACGCCCCGAAAGCTGGCGCCCGTGGCTGGAGCGCAGGCGGCATTACCTGCACAAGACCGTCTCGGCCATGAAAGCAGCCGACAATCCACAAAGCGAAAAACGCCTTCTCAAAGCGCAGGAGGAACTGACATATACGCTGGACGTGCTGCAAAATCTCTGAAAAAAGAGGAACGCCTGATGACAGTAAACGACATTTACAAATGGCTCGACAGTTTCGCGCCGTTTGAAACGCAGGAAGAGTTCGACAACGCGGGTCTGCTGGTCGGCAGCCAGGATCAGGAGGTACACAAAGTCCTGTTCGCGCTGGACGCAACCCCGGCCGTAGTGACCGAGGCCATGCATTTCGGCGCGGAACTGATCGTGACCCATCATCCGCTGATGTTTGAGCCCATGCAGCAGCTTCGCTACGACCAGGGTGAAGGCGCGATTTTGAAAATGCTCGCCGCCTCCAACATCAGCCTGATCGCGGCGCACACCAACCTGGACCAATGCGCGGGCGGCGTGGCCGACAACCTGGCCGAAGCGCTGGCGCTTGACGGCGTTATGCCCAGCGGTAACTGCCCATACCTGCGCACGGGAACGCTTCCTTCCCCCTGCACGGCGAAGGCGTTTCTGGCGACAATCAACCGCCGCCTGTCCGCCGCCGCGCGTTTATACGGTGATCCGGATGCGTTCATCCGCCGCGTCGCGGTCGTGCCGGGCGCGGGCGGCGCGGAACAGATTTTCGCAAACGCCGACGTCTTTGTGACCGGCGAGATCAAACACCACGAACTGCTTGCGACCGTTGCCAGAGGCCTGACAGTGATCGACGCCGGGCACTACCCCACCGAGTTCCCCGGCATCGCCGCGCTGCACAAGCGGTTTATCACAGACGCAGCCAAAAACGGCTGGAATGTGGAAGCGAAGCTGCATACTCAGCCGCCGTTCCCGCAGATCACAGACGGATATCCTGCTCACTCGTGAGCAGGTTCTCATACTGAAGGAGGATACCCATGGAGCAAATCGAGATGCTGCTTGATTTTCAGGAAGCCGATATGGAGGCCGACGCACTGGAGACGGAAATCAGGCGTTCTCCCAACCGTATAGCGCTGAAGAAGAACCGCGATTTCCTCAAGGAACAGCAGGACGCAGTCAAACAGATGGAAGAGCAGATTGTCACGATGCTGGACCGCGTGGACGTCATCAAAGAAGCCATACGGCGGCAGGAAGAGCAGTTGAAAGCCCTGCAAAAACGCATGAGCGATTCGCCGCCCGAAAGCCTGGAGGACACCAAAGCCATGCAGGCGGACGCGCAGTCGCTTCTGCACGACATCCACGGCTACGAGACCGAGATGAAGCGCATCCAGAAGGACGCCGCCGAAAACGAGCGCAGGCATAAGGAGATCATCATCAGGTTTGCCAAGGTGAAGACCGAGTACGACCAGCAGAAGGTGGATTACGAGGCCGAATACACCGAGCAGATGAAGAAGCTTGAGGAAAAGCGCAGGATCGCGCAGGAGAAGACCAAGGGTATCGAGGCAAAGCTGATGGAGCGCTACCAGATCATCAAAAAGCACTGCACGCCGCCCGTGGTGAAGCTGATCAACGGCCAGTGCGGCGGCTGCTATATGAGCCTGCCCTCGGTCACGCTACGCAACCTGAAGGCGGGTTCGGATATCATCGAGTGCGAAAGCTGCGGCAGGATGATCGTTCCGGTATAACGGCGAAACAGGGGTATATCATGAATATCATTCAAATCATAGAGAAGAAAAAACTGGGCTACGCGCTGACGCAGCAGGAGATCCAGTTTTTTATCAAAGGCGCGACCGACGGCTCTATCCCCGATTACCAGCTCGCGGCGCTGCTGATGGCGATACGTATCAATGGTATGGATCGCGACGAAACCGGCTGGCTGACCCTCGCCATGGCGCACTCTGGCGATATGCTGGATTTATCTGTAATTGACGGCGTTCCCGTGGACAAGCACTCCACGGGCGGCGTCGGCGACACCACAACGTTGATCGTCGCTCCGCTAGTGGCGGCGTGCGGCGTTCCGGTGGCCAAAATGTCCGGCCGCGGGCTCGGGCATACGGGCGGCACGATCGATAAGCTCGAAAGCATCCCCGGGTTCTCCACCGAGATGGGCATGGAGGATTTCATCGCCCAGGTGCGGCGTATCCGTATCGCGGTCATCGGGCAGACCAAGGATCTGGCTCCCGCCGACAAGGCGCTGTACCTGCTGCGCGATATCACCTCGACCGTGGACAGCCTGCCGCTGATCGCTTCCAGCATCATGTCCAAGAAGCTGGCAAGCGGCGCCAGAGCCATCGTGCTGGACGTAAAGACCGGCGCAGGCGCGATCATGCGGACGCTTGACAAGAGCATTGAGCTTGCGCAGGTCATGGTGCGCATCGGCGCCGACGCGGGCCGCGACGTGATCGCGCTGGTCACCGATATGGACGAACCCCTCGGCAGCCACATCGGCAACGCTTTGGAGGTCAAGGAAGCCATCGACGTGCTGGCCGGCCGCGTGCAGGGACCGCTTCTGGACGTTTCGATGGAACTGGGAACACAGATGCTGATCGCCGCCGGCGCGGCAGACAACGCTTTGAAGGCCAGGCAGACGCTGGATACCATGCTTGTATCCGGACAGGGCATGGAGAAGCTGCGCGAGCTGATATCCGCACAGGGCGGCGATCCCGAGGTCTGCGCGCAACCCTCGCTGCTGCCGCAGGCAAAGGTCGTTTGCGACGCGCACCTGAAAGACGCGGGCTATATCCACCGCATGGATACAGCGCGCCTCGGCTACCTGGCGCAGCGCATGGGCGCGGGGCGCACGAAGAAGACCGACGTCATCGACCCGTCCGTGGGCTTCGTGCTGCGTCACCGCATCGGCGACGCCGTCGCCGCTGGCGACGCGATCGCCACGGTGTACGCCAGGGGCGAAGAGGATATCGCCTTTGCCAGGGAGGAACTCCTGCAGGCGATCACCATCCTGCCAGAGCCTGCGCGCCCGCTGAAGCTCGTGCACGCGATCGTCACGCCCGACGGGATCATACCCCTGTAACCCGGGAGGAACAGCATGAAGTGTGTTTCCGCGTCCCAGACCGTATCGCATTCCAGGACCGAGCAGGTGCACATCGTGATGCCCGGCGACTGCAACCAGTATTTCCGCCTGTTCGGCGGGCAGCTGGTGCAGTGGATTGATACCGTGGCAGCCGTTGCGGCGCGCAGACACTCGGGCTGCGCGGTAACGACGGCGTCCATCGATAAACTGGATTTTATCGCGTCCGCCTCATTGAACGACCTGGTCGTGCTGCAGGGCAGGGTGATATTCGCGGGCCGCACCAGCATGGTGGCGGCGGTGGATACCTTTGTGGAGGATAAGCAATGCCAAAAGCGCAGGCTTGTCAACCGGGCGACGCTGACCCTGGTCGCGCTCGGCGCGGACAACCGCCCCGCGGAAGTGCCGCGCCTGGTTCCGGAAACCCCGGAGGAGACCGCCGATCTTGAAAAAGGTAAGGCGCTGTACGAGGCCAGAAAGGCCGCGCGTAAGGAAGCAACAAGGACGAGTACATAATATGAAAGACATCTTCCCGCTCCCGGTCCTGAACCTGCCGGAGGCAGACATCCCCGTCAAAGGCGCAACGGCCTACCTTTCCCAGGGGGAAAGGCATCAGATTCTCTTTATGCGCTTTGCCCAAGACGCGGTCATTCCGGAGCACGCGCATGCCGGGCAATGGGGCGTTGTGCTGGAAGGGAAGATCGAGCTGGCCATAGGCGACGAGAAGCATGTATTCGGGAAGGGCGACCGATATTATATCCCCGCGGGCGTCAGGCACTCCGCCAGGATATTCGCCGGATATGCGGACATCACGTATTTCGACCAGGCGGACAGATACGCGGCCAAACGGCAGGGAAAACCGGCTTCGGCGCGTAATGATAGTAAATAGGGTACTGCAAGCACTGAGGAGGAAAGACTTTGGATGAATTCGCCGCAATCCTGAAGGAATTGTTTTCCGGTGTATTGTTCATGGGAACGATCGACGGGCTGAAAACGCTTGTCATGTTTTTAATCGCGGGGATTTTGATCTACCTCGCCATCCGGAAGGACTACGAGCCCGCGCTGCTGCTGCCGATCGCCTTCGGAGCGATCCTGGCCAACCTGCCGCCGATCATCGACGCGGTGACGGGCGACCCTACGGCAAGCGTGCTGGGCAGCGGCGGTTTTTTGACGGTGCTGTTCAACGCGGGCATCCGCAACGAGCTTTTCCCCATCCTCATCTTTATCGCAATCGGCGCGATGATCGATTTCTCCCCGCTTTTGAAAGACCCGTCGATGATCTTCTTCGGCGCGGCGGCGCAGTTCGGGATTTTCGCCACTTTCCTGGTGTCGATGCTGCTCCTTCCTGTCGTCTTCCCGGGTATCGCGGGGGATGAAAGCCTGATCATGCGGCTGGCTTCGGCCATCGGCATCATCGGCGCGGCAGACGGGCCTACCACCCTGTATGTTGCAAACCACTTTGACTTGAAGGAGTATTTAGCGCCGATCTCAGTCGCCGCGTACAGCTATATGGCGCTTGTGCCCGTTATCCAGCCGCCCATCATCCGCGCGCTGACCACCAAAAAGGAGCGCACCATCCACATGACCTATACCGAGCACAATGCCTCGCGCCTGACGCTGATATTGTTCCCGATCATCGTCACGATTCTCGCGGGCATCATCGTGCC
>JAFGGL010000038.1 GCA_016930575.1 Clostridiales bacterium
CAGCTTGGGAAGCTGGAGCTCTGCCATTGAGCTACGCCCGCACGTCCGCACACCACGCCCAGACAGAGCCTATTTTAACTCCTTTCCTTGCCCTTGTCAACCCATAATTCCAGTGTATTCCTGCGTTTGCGAAACCCCCGGCCCGATTGCGCAAGCGCGGCCCCGGTGCAGCGCGGAGCTGCGGATGATGCAACGATTCGCTTCCTTTTATATAGCGCAGGCGTGCCGCAAACGCCTGTTGCGTCCGCCCGACGCATCATCGCCGGACTTGACAAGCCACGGCGCCTGTGCATAATATGGGTATAACAATCGCCGACCGAAATTGAATACCGGGACCGATGCAACGCTATTCCTGCGGCACTTTAAAAAGTGAGGTATACGTATGGGTATGAAGTTTCACAAGTTCTATGTCGCTGTGATCAATCCGCTTGGAATCCTGTTATTGGCCGTTATTTCCGTTCTGATGCTGCTCGTCGCACTGAACGCGGGTTTGATTTCCGAGGAAGCCAATATTCCTTACATATCGGCCCTTGAAGCGGGCACGGTGCTTTGGACGCTGTTCAGCCTGGCCGCCGCTATGTTCCTGTTCATGATGGTCACCGAGTTTCTGCTGGTCGCCCGCAAAAGATCCGGTATCGTTATGTTGTCCGCATCCCTGATACTAGGCATCGTTTCCAACGTCGTAAGCTTCGTGCGGTATGAAGCACAGACCCCCTGGTATTCCATGGCCGTCACGGTTGTCCTGAGCGTATTGATTCTGGCCTATTACTGGAGAAGGTATAAAACCTTCGGTTGAATTCCCGGGTATCAAAAAGCGTTTTGGGCATGCAGCCCTAAACGCTTTTTGCATCCATCGATTCCGCCGTACCGGCACGCTCTGCAGCGGAGGAAACGCTCATTATCCGCCGATCGGCGCGACCGTCTCCCCCTCGATCAGCGAACAGGGAATCAGTGTGATTTCGGGTATCGCCGTTTTGGGATTCTCGATCAGTTCCACCAGCCTGTGCGCGGCTTCGGCCCCCAGGCGGGCTGTATCCTGCCGGACGGTGGTCAGCCGCGGTTTTATCATCTGCATCATCGGAATACCGTCGTACCCCGCGACAGAAATGTCCTGGGGGATCCGCAGCCCCGCGGCATTGATGGCGTCATAGGCGCCAAGCGCCGCATAATCGTCCGAGATCAGGATGCAGGTCGGCCGGTCCGGGAGTTTGAGCAGGGACTGCACGGCCCGGTACATAGACGCGGGTTCGTTATACTGGCTTTCCAGCACATACCGGTCGGGCACGGATATCTTGAGCTCCTCAAGCGTCCTGTAAAACGAGCCGAGGCGCGTATCCGTAACGGCGCTTCTCTGCCCGTGGACATTGGCGATCTTCCGGTGCCCCTTTGAATACACGTACCGCACAAGCTGCCGGATGCCGTTGACATTGTCGGACTGGATGCAGGTGCGGCTGGAAAACAAGTGGTCGATGGTCACCACATGCATATCGCTGTTGACCAACTGCGCGATCTCCGGCTCATGGAAATTGATGCAGGCGATGCACACGCCGTCCACCTCGCGGTAGTGGCAGTGTTCCAGGTAGGTCATCTCGCTTTCCCCGATATTGTGGCTGATGAAGGTGACGTCATACCCGTGTCGTTCCGCTTCCTTTTTAAAGCTCTCCAGCACGAAAGAAAAAAACGCGTGCGTCAGCCCTGAATGATTATCGTCCGAAAAGAGAACGCCCAGATTATAGCTGCGCTTGGTTTTCAGCGCCCGGGCATGCAAGTTGGGATGATAGCCTATCTCCCTGGCTTCCCGAATCACCCGCTCGCGCGTGACCTGGCTGATATCGGGATACCCGTTTAGCGCCTTTGAGACCGTGGATATGGAAAGGCCGCATCGTTTGGACAGTTCCCTGATTGTGATCGCCATACTTTTTCATTCCTGCCAATCCGTTTAAAAATACATCCGCATTTTGATATCGTTTTCGATACTAGCGTATCTCTAATCCGTGTTTTCGTCAAGTTGTTTTCTCTCAGGTCAAGTCCTTTGTACGGAAAGGCGCCGCTTCCTTTTCGCGGCATTCCCACGGAATACCTCCGTTATCCGGCTTCAGGGGAATCATGCACGAATACGTTTTCGGTTACCGGGATCACGCCCGGCTTTTGCCGCCGCCCTGAAATTACTTTCGGACCGCCGATCCTTCCTTTGTTTCACGGGTATCCATCGGATTCCGCTCCACGCCTCCGTCCGCATCAACCCTTAATTTAACTGGCTTTCTATAATATTCCAGCGCGGCATATCGCCGCTGTCGGCGTATCGGGACGGCGTTCGCCTTTCCGTTTACATAGACGCAATGCCCAAAGCGAAGCTGTATGGCGATGCCTCTCTGCCCTATATTGGTACGATAAGCACGAAAACGTTTGATTTGTTTCCAGAAAACAAAAAAACAGCAAAATAAATTGAAATTTAACGGAATTTTAAAAAACAGCCGTCATCTCGGTTCATCGTGGTAGTATTTACATCCTTTATCCCGCCTTGCTTTGGGGTTTCTTGCGGAACGGCGCCCGTTTCAACGCGGCCTTTGATTTGTGCCCGAACACATAGTGCACTATAGATATATATCGTAACTAGAAATTGGTTATTATCTCTATTTTTTGGAAATGCTCACTTTGAGGCGTGTTGACAAAAAGCAACAAAAATAATAATATATGTTTAGCTAATTAGTCGAAAGTTCGACCATCATTGGTTTCATCGTTCGGACCAGTATGCTATCGTGATGGAATGGGGCCCATAAGCCGGAAAACCGACCGGAGGCAGAGGGACCGGAATTCGCACGGCGCGCTGCGGATGATACTCCGTCTGATGGATTGAAACAGACGGCTATACTAGACAAAAATGGAGGGAAATGTATGAAAAAGGTACTCGCGATTCTCTTGGGAGTCACCCTGCTGATCGGTTTGGTTGGAACCGCAGCGGCAGAAAAAACCGTCATCAACCTGTGGTCCTTCACCACCGAAGTGTCCGGCATGATTGACAAGTTCCTGGAAATGAACCCCGATTTCGCCGAACAGTATGAAGTGGTCTCCACCGTTATCGCCACCACCAACGGCGAATATCAGCCCGCACTCGACGCGGCGCTGGTAGGTGGCGGCGCAGACGCACCCGACCTATACACCGCAGAATCCGCCTTCGTTCTGAAATATACTCAGGGCGATGCATACCAATTTGCGGTCCCGTACAAAGATCTGGGCATTGATGTGGACGCCGGTTTGGCGGCCGCTGACATCGCACAGTACACCGTGGACATCGGCACCAACCCCAACGGCGATCTCGTCGGCCTTGGCTATCAGGCCACCGGCGCCGGCATG
>JAFGGL010000039.1 GCA_016930575.1 Clostridiales bacterium
GTCGTCAGCGCTTTGGCGACTTCGATGAACTCCGCCCAGGTCTTGGGGGGTTCGGTATAGCCGGCGTCAGTCAGCAGGTCGCTGCGGTAGTACATGACAACCGCGGGTTCTACCATCTGCGGGTAGGCGTACATGTGGCCGCCTTGGGATACCATCTCCAGGACGTTGGGATACAGGTCATCCCAGGCATCCTGGGGGATTAGGTCCTCCAGCGGCAGATACAGGCCCTGGCTTGCGCCCCAGGGGATTGCGCCGTAGTTCATCAGCAGCATGTCGGGCATAGTGCCGGCGGCACGGGCGGCGGTTATCTTTTCATCCCATGCAGCGCCGTCGACAAATTCCTGCGTCACGTAGTACTGCTGGTTCGGATCTGCGTTGAATTCCTCCACCATTTGTTCGCACCAGGCGCGGTTCCAGTCTTCGAAGATGCGGTTCCACAGAACCACTTCCGTTTTGCCCTCGGTGTCAGCCACTGCTGCAATCGATACGAGAGATAGCGCGATGGCCAAAACGAGAGTCCAGGTTACGATACGTTTCATACGAATGGTTCCTCCTTTTTTATTTGATTTCCAGCATAGCAAGCCCAAAAGGTTCCAGAGCCACTGAAACGGTCCGGTCTTCCTCTTGGCGCAGCATGCCTAAATCCGTTGTTGAAGTTGCGTCTTCTCTGTCAAAGCCGGTGATCAGACGCATGGCTCTGATGCCTTCCGAAAGGCGCAGAGACCGGTTGGAAACTGAGAAATTAAGCTTGCGGGGCTCTCCCCCGGAATTGGCAAGGAACAGGGCGTAAGCGCCCTCTCCGTCCGTGAAAGCTGAAACGACCAAAGCTTCCGCTTTGTAGCTGCCCCTGGCCTTATAGGAAGGGTCTTTCTGTCCATGGTTGTAGTGGTACCAGTCGTACGTTGTTTCGGGGATCGTCATCTCCGGAGGAGCGGCCATCCGTCCGTATGCCAGATAGGGATTGCCATCCTTCAGCCGCAGCCTTGCGAACTGTCCGACGTACGCGGCCCTTTCCGGCACATAGGCGCAATGCTGCGGGTCGAAATGGAAGTAGTGCTCCTGACCGTCGGTTTCCCTGCCGTCGATTTCCTCCATCGGGCTATACTCATGGTTGATCTCGTACAGCCCGCCCCACAGATATACCCTGGCGACCGTATAATAGAAGAGGCTGCCTATTTCTGCGACCAGTTTCCCCCACCCGTCCATACGGACCGCGCCATACTCGTGGTACACATAATCAAACAGGGGGATCATCCGCATCTGACCCAAGCGCATCTGTTCCCTAAACGGCCAGGTTTCAAGCGTGGAGCAGGGCTGCCCCCAGGCGCGCGCCTGGTAAAAGTCCAGATACGGCAGATAGACCTCGTTCATCATTTCTGTACCCAGGGGGATCTGTTTCCCGGCTTCATTGGCAAGGGCCTCGGCCGTATCCCGATATACCTCGGCGTACCCGTCGACAATCTCTTTGCCGCCGCCCGGACGGTGGCCGTGGGTATCGTCCAGGCAGATTTTGATGAGGTTATTGGCTGAGATATCATAGTACATGGCATCCACGCCGGCCTCCCGCAGAACGGTAACATCCCGCTCCCGGTGAAAGTCTTTTGAAAAGCCGTCGCACGGACACAGCATGTTGAACGTATACCTGTCGTGGCTGAAGGTCGGTTTAGGGAATTTCTGCAAATGCGGCCTGAGTGTTTCGGGGTTGGATTTGTTCATGCCTACCAGGAAATCGAACTCGAACGGCGCGAAATAATCGCCGTTCTCCCGAATCACCCGCAGGTTGTTCTCGTTGAATTTCGTAGGAACCCAGTCGCACATGTCGCCGGGCACCCCCCAGCCGAAGGTCTGGGGTGTGTTGGTCCAGTCGGGTCCCAGAACGTGGAACCCCGGCGTGCCGATGTCCCCGCGGTATCGGCGCAGCCAGTTTGTACGGTCGTGCCCGGCGTTGATACCGAAGGTGCAGTATCCCACATCCTCCCTGATCCAGTCCGCCCGTCCCCTGCGGTCTTTGGCTGTACCCAAGGCGCACCAGGGCTGCTGCTGTGCCCAGCTTTTATACAGGTCCGCGGCCTCCTGCCAGCCATTGCCGCCGGTGAGCCGTATCACAAAATCATAATTCATGGCAATGGAAGCCCCGGGCGCGGCGTTTTCAAACCCCGTCATATGGCTTGCGGCTAAGCCGCCGTTGTCTTGATATACATTCAGCCATTTCTGGTGGGCTTCCCCGTCCAGCGCAGCGAAATAAAGCCCTCCTTTTCCCTCCTCATAATAGGTGAAAAACTGCATCGACGCCCCGGAGAAGGATTCCGGATAGGGGGCGTAACGCAGGCCGCCCGTTTCCGGAATGAAAGACAGTGGATCGCGCATCAGCACCCCCGTCGCATAGGAGTGCGCCAAACAGCCCTGCGCGCCGTAATCGGCCAGAGGGCCGAGGATGGGATATTCATAAGCCTTAACAAAGGAACCCGGATCGTTTTGCAGGGATGCCCGGAAGGATATGCCTGCCTCCAGCAGCGCGATTTCCGCCGTCAGCACAGCGCCGTTCATACGCCAGGTCAAGGAAAGGGCATTTTCCGCCATTCCTGCTGAAAACGTAAACGGCTCGGACTGCATCTCGCCGTCATAGGCCACGCGGAAAGGCGGCAAAGCATTTCCTCCGGTCAGGTATTCCCGGTCTTTCCCCTTATCCAGCAATCCCGTGATGGTCCCTGTGACTTCGTCCGCCGTTAAGCGAATCCGCTGGTTCTCTAGAATCATGTGCGATCACCTTCATGATGACGATATGACATCGATGTCATATCGACACCGAGGAAAAAATATCTCAGCACCTTGCTAAAAATGCGTTCTTTCTCCCTATATCTCACTCGCTCGATGTACATATTCTACTATGTAACATCGATGTCATTGTACAATGATAACAGAATGTTTGGGTAATGTCAATATAGTTTCCACAATTTTCATCATTTCATGCTTCGCGGCGGCTGGATCCCCGCAAAAACAGCTCCGGCTGCAGTCGTATGGTGCGCTTCTCCTTTCGGCCCTTGAGGATACGCTCCATTAAGAGCTCGGCGGCATACCTGCCGATGTCTTCTTCTTTCATATTGATTGAGGAAAGCTCCGGCACGGTACAGGTAGCCAAATCGGTATTGTCCATGCCGATGATGGCGACGTCCTGCGGAATATGCAGTCCGTGCTTCTTGCAAGCCTTCAGCGCGCCGATCGCCATCAGGTCGTTGGCAACCACCAGGGCCTCGGGGACCGAACGGGCGGAGATCATCTCCTCCATGGATTTTTCACCGCTGTCTCGTGAGAAATCCCCCTCTTTGAGGAAATTCTGGTTGACCGGGACATTGCCTTCGTTCATGGCCTTCAAAAAGCCTGCGAACCGTTCCCGCCCCGTCTGCACGGTGGTATCGCCCCCGATATAGCCTATTTTGCGAAACCCTTGACTGATAAAGTATTTGCACGCCATATAGATGCCTTCGAAGGTGTCGATATAGACACAGTCGAAGTGGTCATTGCCGCTCAGAGACTGGTAATTATTGGTCAGCACCACGGGGAGGGCACAGGCATTGACGGCATCGATATTTTCCTTGTTGAAGTCAAAGGAAACAAAGATCATGCCATCGCCGTAACCTTCTTTCAGGCTGCGCAGCATCTTCTTTTCCATTCCTTTGTCGCCGCGCGTATGGCACAGGATGGTATAGTACCCGTTCTGGTCCAGCACGTCGCTTGCGCCTTTGATCATACCGAAATAAAACGGGTTGTAGATATCGGGGATCAGAAAAAGAATTTTGTTGGTGCGTTTGCTTTTCAGCGATCTGGCCGCGTGGGATGGCGCGTAGTTCAGCCGCTTGGCCACCGCGATGATTTTATCGTACTTCTCCTTACTGCAGTATCCGGTTCCCCGCAGCGCCCGTGCTACCGTGGAAGGAGAAACGCCTACTTCCTGCGCGATCTCGTATATTGTAGCCATTCCAAACCTTTCCTTCCTTCGTTTCTTCTGATATGACATCGAGCTCATATTATAAGTACATTCTGCATTGCGAAACAGCATGCGTATTCGTCTATCCCATTCTTGTTGCATTGTAGCATTAAAACGCTGTAAACGCAATGGAGTTCTATTGACAATTGCAAAAGCCCGATTTATGATTACAAGCACTGAAAGACTGGAACCAATCATACTGCACTGCATATCCCTCGTAATAGCGGCGGATTTCCCATAAGATATATGGCACCGATACCATTTAATTGAAAGGATGTCGATGGCAATGAACGGATCCGCAAATTATACAAACAGGATGCCCCTGGCAGCGTTTCCTTTGGGTGGCTTGGGCACAGGCAGTGTCACCCTGCACGCATCCGGCGCGCTGACGGAGTTTGAGATTTTCAACCGCCCGGCCAAAGGCAACAAGCTGCCGTATTCCTTTTTCGCGATACATACGGCCTGGAGCGACTGTACCGACGCCAGGGTGCTGGAAGCGAAACGGATGCCGGATTTTGACCGGGCCAGGGGCTATCATCCCCAACAGGTTATGGGATTGCCGCGCTTTGCCGCGTCGCGGATGGAAACGGCTTTTCCGTTTGCGCGTATCGACTTTGAAGAAGAATCGCTGCCAGTTTCGGTATCGCTGGAAGCGTTTGTACCCTTTATTCCCCTTAATGAAGACGATTCCGGCATTCCGGCTGCGGTGTTCCGCTACCGAGTCAAAAATACGGGCGGAGTGAAGGCCAAAGTGCTTATCGCCGCTTCTATGCCGAATATCTACGGGTTCCGGGGTTTTGATTGCTTTGATAACTACAGGCCTTTTGAAGGCCGAGAAAACAAGGAGATCCGGGAAGCGGGCATAAGCGGCGTGTTTATGACGGGCAGCGGATTGGCGGAAGACGCGCTGACGTTTGGCAACAGCGCCATCCTGGTGCCGGACGAATCGGCGCTTGTAAAACCGTACTGGCACCGCAGCAGATGGTATGACAGCGTTGCGGATTTCTGGAATTGCTTTTCCGCAGGACATCTGGAGCACGTCGGAATGGAAGGCGTCCAACGCAGCGCTATCGGCCCATTGGGGTATCCGGTCGGCTCCGCAGGCCTTGAGAAAACCATCAACCCCGGCGTCGAGGAAGATTTCCTTTTCATCCTATCCTGGTATGTGCCCAACCGTTTCAGAGGGTGGTTTCAAGACGACAATCCAGGCCAAACAATGAAGAACCATTATGCCACGCGCTTTGCAAGCGCGCTGGACGCCGGGCAATATCTGCTGCACAACCTGCCGCGCCTGGAGGCCCAAAGCCGCCTGTTTGCGGACGCCTTGCAGGGAAGCACGCTGCCCCGGCCGGTCATCAGCGCTGTTGCCGACAACCTGACGGTGTTGACCAGCAATACATGCTTCCGGGATGCGACAGGAACGTTTCTTGCCTGGGAAGGCTGTCATGAGCAGGAAGGCAGCTGCCACGGCACCTGCACGCACGTTTGGAACTATGCCCAAAGCGCGGCCTGGCTGTTTCCGGCGATGGAACGCTCCGCCCGGTTGAACGAGTTTCTGTATGAGGTGGAGCCAAACGGAAAGATGAATTTCAGGGCCATGAAACGCTTCGGCCTGCCCGCCTTCAACATGCACGCCGCAGCCGACGGGCAACTGGGCACCATTGTGCGGGCCTGGCGGGAGTACCTGTTATCCGGTGACAAGGAATTTCTGGCAGCCATATATCCGCGCATACTGCGCTGCCTGGCCTATTGTGAAAAAACATGGGACGCAGACGGAGACGGCCTGCTGGAAGGTTTGCAGCACAATACATATGATATCGAGTTCTGCGGCGTCAATCCCCTCTCCGGCGTGTTCTACCTTGCCGCGTTGCGGGCGGTGGAGAGATTGGCCGAAGCCATGGACGACCCCGTCTCCGCCAAGCGCGCAGCGGAGAAGTATGCGGCTTCCCGAGCGGCGCTGGACAAGGCATGCTTCAACGGCGCTTACTATGAACAGGTCATTGAGGACAAGGACTCGCCACCCTATCAGTTCGGCAAGGGATGCCTGTCCGACCAGCTTCTGGGGCAGGCAATGGCAAGTTTGTACGGTCTTGGTGAACTTCTGCCCAAAACGCACATAAAAAGCGCAATCAAAGCCGTTTATGACAACAATTTCCTGGATGGCGACCATCGCGGATCCTGCATGCAAAGACTGTATATCGCTGACGATGAAAAGGGTTTGGTGCTGTGCTCCTGGCCGAAAGGCGGCAAGCCGCGTTTCCCTTTCGTGTATTCCGATGAGGTGTGGACGGGCATCGAATACCAGGTCGCCGCATTGCTGATCCAGCAGGGTTTTGTGGAAGAAGGCCTGAACATCGTATCCGCCGTTCGAAAGCGGTACGACGGTATACGCCGCAATCCGTTCAGCGAAATGGAATGCGGCTACCACTATGCCAGAAGCCTGGCCGGTTACGGCGTGATGGTCGCCTTTTGCGGCCTGCAGCTAACCCCTGAGGGAGACATCTCGTTCGATCCCGTAATCAACGAAAGCGATTTCCACTGCTTCTATTGCGACGGACGGCATTTCGGCATACTGCACCAGACTATATCAAAAAACGGACGGAAAGAGAAATTTGTCGAGATCTTATTATAAGCTTCGCTTATTATGAAAACGGCGGCAGGCGGGGCTTCCCCGTCTCAGAATATCATGTCCCATGATTGAAACAGACCATCGGTGAAAAATCTGGTGAACTGCTGTCCCCGTTCAAAGATACAGCGTCAATCCGAAACCACCTGCGAATACAAAACGGTCCGTATTTAGATCGTTTCGCTCCACCATCTCATCGCCGCGGACTATAAATCGTTCGCGGCGATTTTCCATGAGAATCACCTCTCATTCATTCCGTCGCGGCTCCTCTCGAATTGAGGCAGGATTCAATTCGGCTTTACGAAGGGGCATCCTTTTATGATGCGAAGGGATATAGGAACCTCGAACTCGCGAGAGCGCGGAGCGTAAAGAAATGCCATTGTATTGGCATTTTTAGCGGAGCGGGCATAGGGCAATGGAAGTGAGCGTATACCTGGTGGGCACCGGAGGAGAGCGTGTGTCCTGTGGACACTGCGGCAAAGCCGCAAGCGATACAAAGGCGGGAAGTTTGACAGAGCGTTCAAACGATAGTGCAGTACGCGACAATCAAACCGACCGGAGCTTGCAAGAAGTACAAAGCGCACTGGAGTTGGGAGCTTTTATGCCAATCGAAATGAACGTGTGTCCGTGGACACCAGCGAGGCTTTGAGTGAATTAAGATTGAGAAGGTTTATAGAGCAGATGAACGGGAGTGAAATCTGCGACAATAAACCAGACGGAGCGACTGGTAAGGAGCAACACGACAATAAAGGCGAGTGGGTAGATCGGCCATGCCATAGCCTGCGCAGCAGGCGGCGGGTCTCCTATGCTCCGCTAGACCGCAATCCTTTGGACAATAAGGGATTGCGGTGTTTCTGCTTCAGGGTGATATATACCCTACGCCATCACGATGATTGCGTGAATCGCTGAACATATTGCCTCACGTTCGGGCAATCTGTGCTATAATAGGGTTACTCTTCAAAACATGTCGGCTGTGAACGGACTGAAGTTCATCTTCCTGAATTCCATGAATCGAGGCGAATAAGTCATGAAGCGGATAGCTGTATTTCTTGCCGTGTTTTGCATTGTTATGTTTTCGGTTTCTTCGGTGACAGCGAAATACTACACCCTGCCTGCTGAAAACCAAATCATTCTTCAAGACGTTCCTGATCGGATGATTCGCCCCGTCGGCGCTGATGACGCGGGCCGCATATCCGCCAATCCAGTCATTGCGGGCGAAAGTCCCGTGACCGGGCTTCCGTGGTCGGGCAGATACCTGCCCATGATGGTGATGATCAACAATGTCGAAGGCGGTGTTGACAAATTCGCGCCTTGGGGCGTGCAGTATGCGGACATCACCTATGAAACCTTGCACACCCGCGACGGCGTGACACGCATGGTCTTGGTGTTCAGCGATACTATTCCTGATTCCGTCGGGCCCGTACGTTCAACGCGGCACTCGGCGATCATGATTCACAGCGAGTGGCAGGCAGGTTTTGTGTTCTGGGGCGGCCCGAAGGTGATCAACAACAACATTGTCGAATTTTTCATTGAAACCGACATCCGCAGAAAAGGCATTCTGTTTGACGGTGTAGGCGTTGCCAGCGGCGTGCCTCCCGAACGGTTGTGGAACTGCGTGCAAGGCGTTATATCGTCTTCCAATGTCAATGTAAATCTGTCCGGTATCCGGGATCTGATTGCAGCGGACTATGTTGCACCTGCGCGTCCTTTCCTGTTCACGGACGAGCGGCTGTACGACGACCGCGCGAGCGTACACCGGTTCAGCCTGGATTACGGAAACGGCGGGAATTTTTCGCATTTTGATTATGATGAAACAACGGATTCCTATATGCGGACCGTCGACGTGGACGGGGAGACGCAACAATACATGGCCTATCCTTCGAGCGACGGCCGCAGGGACCGCAATGAAGATGAAATGATCCTGCTGACCTACCGGAACGTGATCGTGCAGCGGACCGAATACTCCTTCGCCAACAACCACGGCAGCATGCCGCTGATGGAAGCCGTGGGCTCCGGCAACGCGGATATCTTTATCGGCGGGCGCTATATCCCCGGGTATTGGGTGCGCACGGATCTGGATTCGCCGACGTATTATTTCGACGAATACGGCAACCAAATCGTTCTGTCGCGCGGAAAGACCTTCATCGCCCTGCTGCCCGGCGCCGCACGGCTGGGTTATCAGGCTGCGGAGTAGCGGTCGGGTGCGCGCCGCCTTGACCTGCAACGCCCTGTAACCGGCGAAGTACGAGTTACACCCGCATACGTCCCCTTCTGCCGCCATGCGGAGTTCTGTGTGGCGGCCTGTGTTTGTTACAGCCGCTATCTACTGAAGAAGGCCCTCAATCCGAAATGGATTGAGGGTTCGCTTAGCCAGAATGAAGTTTTTTATCAAACCAATCCCATATATCTCAAAAAACGCCTTGCGCTTGCCGATAACCGTTTGCCTCTTTGCTGTGCGGTTGCTCCAGCCGTCCCGCGGCGGCTTTATTTTACCTTTGTTCCGCCCAGGTATACGGCGGCGATGTTTTCGGCGTCTCCCAGGCACTCGATCGATTTCAGCGGGTTGCCGTTCACCAATACGATATCGGCGAGTTTCCCCTTCTCCAGCGACCCGGTATCTCCATCGCAGTTCATCAGATACGCGCCGTTGATCGTGCCTGCGCGAATCGCCTCCATCGGCGTCATGCCGGCCCTGACCATCGCATGGAACTCCCCGCCGATGTGCTTGAACGGCGTATTCTTGGAGTTGGAATAATCGGTGCCAAGCGCGATGCGGATTCCCGCCTT
The DNA here is from genome assembly GCA_016930575.1 of Clostridiales bacterium. Classification (GTDB taxonomy): domain Bacteria; phylum Bacillota; class Clostridia; order Christensenellales; family Aristaeellaceae; genus CAXXOK01. The sequence goes on from JAFGGL010000039.1 coordinate 9,399, forward strand.
GCGCGCCATCCCGATGGTATGGATATTGCTTTTGGCGGTGGTTTCCACCTTCTTTTTCATCCAGTCGGGGATCCCCGGGAAATCCTTTACGCCCAGGGACACCGCCAGGGTGGTGACCAGCGTCGCGTTTTTCTCCGCCATCAAATCGATTTCCCGCCGGGTCAGCACCACGCCGTGCTCGATGCACTCCACCCCGGCCAGCAGCGCCTGGTATGCGCCTTCGTTTCCCGTGCAATGCGCGGCGACATAGCTGTGGTGGCGCCTGGTCTCCTCAACGATAGTCCGAAGCTTCTGCGGGGAAAACTGCAAGTCGTCGATCCTGTCGGTCGGCGAGGATACGCCGCCGGTCGCGCAGATCTTGATAAATTTCGCGCCAATGCGGAATTGCTCGCGCACCGCAAGCAGGCAGTCGTCCGCGCCGTCGCACAGCCTGTACATGCGGGAATTGCGGTTGCTGTCTTCTTTGCCGTTATACGGGTCCATGTCCACGTGGCCGGAGGTGATGCCCAGTATCCTGCCGCCCGGCAGGATGCGCGGCGCGCGCAGGATGCCCCGCTCCTGCGCCCGGGAGAGATAGACGCCCGCCTCGCTCATGTCCCGGATGCCCGTAAAGCCCGCGTCCAGCAGCAGGCCGGCCTGATATGCCGCGCCCATCAGCTGGTCGCCGAAGAACCTGCCCCCGGCGAAATCGCCCGCGTCTTCGTCGCCCGACAGGTGCGCGTGCACGTCAAAGAAGCCCGGCAGGATGGTATCGGCGCCGATAAGCTCGGCGTTTTCCGGCATTTGAAATCCCGTTTCTGTCCCGGCATAAGCAATGCGGTCTCCCTTGACGGCGAGGATTCCCCGCTCCACGGCCTCAGCGGAAACGCCGTCGATCAGCCTGCCCTTAATGATAAAATCGTACATGTGATCCCTCCTCACGAACTGAACGACAGATCATGCACCAATGCGCTCGGACTGCCGACGGTATAGGTTTCCAGATAGAAATTATCAAAATCCAGATCGTCGGCCACGCTTTCGATATTGCTGAGCAGGTCCTTCAGGTTGCCCGCCATGGTCAGCTGCGAAACGAAGCCCGCGGCCTTGCCGTCCTGATAGTATACGCCGCCGCAGGGGATGGAAAACGCGCCGGACACCGCGTTGACGGAATGGTACAGGTCCAGCGAATAGGTCAGCAGCAGGCCGGTGCCCATGCTTTCGACGAGCGCTTCCTGCGTTCGCTTGCCCGGCTCTATGTAGAGGACGGCGGGAACGGTCGTCATCGTGATCGGCGTGGTGCCGGTCATCCGGTCGACGCGCCCCGCGCTGCCCGTGGACGGCATACCCGCCGCTTTGCCGGAGAATAGCGTATACAAAGGCGTTCGCAGCATGCCGTTTTCCACGAGTTTGACGGGTTTCAACGCCGTGCCCTCGCTGTCCAGCAGCCAGGCCTGCCCGATCATCGGGTGGCTCGGCGCGTTGACGATGGTCAGCGCGTCCGCGCCGATCTTTGTTCCCTGCGCATGCTTGAACACGGACTTGCCGGCAAGCATCGCCTGGCCCGAGAGCGCCATCCACGCCGTCATCAGGATATTGCGCATCACGCGGCCGGAAAGCACCGCGCTGTGCCGGCCTGACGGGAGCGCATACGGCGAAAGCCCGCCGCCGTCATAGGCGTCGCCGTCGGCCGCCGCCGCGGCGGCGAAGGCGCCGGCGTCCAGCGCGGCAAGCGAAGGGGCGCTTATATACGCATAACCGGGCGTATACCTGCCGTCGCGCTTCATAACGACGTCCAGCATGCTTTCCGCCCAGTGCGACCTACTGGAAACGTCCAATCCGTGTGAATTCACGGTATGCGACTCACGCGAGTATAAGTTCACCTGACAGCCGACGACGGACTCGACCGACGGATTTTCCCTGGCCAGTGCTTCGCTGCGCAGGCCGAAGGCGACAGCGTCCTGGATGCTGCCTGCCTGCCCGGGCGCGCCAAGCAGTTCGGTATGCGCGCGGTGCATGGGCAGAGGCGCGCCGGAGGCAAGCGAAGCGCTTTCCATTGCGCGGCCGAGCACGTCCGCGGGCGCTTCGTCCTGCTTTTCGGTATAGGCTGTGCCGGTCTGCCCGGCCGTTGCGCGGACATACAGCTTGGTCACGCTGCCGGATTGCCCATCCGCCAGGGCCCCGTCTTGGATATGCAGGACGGTCTTGCTGATTTTATCCGCGTTGACCTCCGCTTCCGTTACAGGATTCGCAAGCGCCGAAAACGCGGTTTGGTAGCGGTTCAAATCAATCATTATTTACCGCCTTTCCCGCCGACGAGCATCTCGGAGATCCGCATACGCGGCCCGTTGGCTGTGTTGGCGCAAAACCCGGACGACGCGCCGCAGAACGAACCGCCGCCGTCCTGCGCGACCATCGTTTTCCCCACGCGGTCGATCTTGAGCATCGTTTCGTCCCCGCGCCCCAGCAGCATGGCGCCTTTCACCTGCCGGTCGATCTGCCCGTTCCTGATCCAGAATGCGGTCTCAGCCATTAAAGTAAATTCGCGTCCGCCCGTGCCGCCTCCGATGGCGGTTACCAGCAGCCCTTTGGGCGTGCTGCGGATGATCTCGTCCTCGTCGTCATCGCCTGCGGCCAGGTAGGTGTTGCTCATCCGGGCGGCCGCCGCATGCTTGTAGTCCTGCCGTCTGCCGCTGCCGGTAGGCTGCAGGCCCAGTTGCAGCGCGCCCAGCCTGTCGGCCATAAAGGATTTCAGAATGCCGTTTTCGATCAGGACGTTCTTCTGCCGGGGGATGCCCTCGTCGTCGATGCGGGCGGAGCCGTACATGCCCGGCATGGTGCCGTCGTCGATCAGCGTCACCTTCTCGGAGGCGATGCGCCGGCCGCGCTTGTCCCAAAACATGCCGCCTTGTTTCAGCATGTCGGTTTCCAGCTGATGGCCGCAGGCCTCATGAAAGAACACGCCTGTGCAGCTGCCGCCGTCCAGGATGACCGGCACCTTGGCGCTTGGGGCCTCGTCGGCCGACAGCCCGCTTTCCATATCGCGTATATGGCGTTCCATCGACGGGATATACACGCCGCCCGACAGCGCCTCATAGCCTGCCGCGGCGGAATAATCGCCATAGCGGCTGATGGACCCGTGCTCGTTTTCGATCAGCGGGATGTAGCGCAGGCGGACGGTCACGCGCCTGTCCTCGGCGTCCGTGCCTTCGGTATTGACGATACGCACCCGTTGGTCGCGGTCGAAATACGTCAGCTGCAAGCTGCGAAGCGAAGGCGTGACCGCCCGCGCGGCGGTATCGGCCTCTTTGAGCAGCCCGATCTTCAGGCTGTTCGTCACCGACGAGGGGTACGTCAGCACGGGGCAGGGGTTTTCAATCGCAAGCGATCTGCGCTTTGCGGGTTTCCCGCTGCCGCCGCCGGCCAGGCCGAGTATCTCGGCCGCGCGGTCCACGGCCGAAAGCAGCGCATGCCGCGTCTGCTCGTTTGTGTACACATAGGCGTTGCGCTTGTCCGCTATCAGATTAATGCCGACGCCGAAGGTGCGCAGCCGGGTCAGCCCGCTGAGCGCGCCGGCGTATTCCATGGAGCTTTCTTCGCTGTCTTCCATATAGATTTCGGCAAACGCAGCGCCGCGGGAGAGCGCGTGCGAAAGCACCGTCCGGATCGTTTGTGAGTTCAGCATGGCAACCTCCTTATTCCGCGAAATGACAGGCCGCGAAATGCCCGGGCGTGATCTCCTTAAGCTGCGGGCACTCCAGCTCGCAGCGCTTCGCGGCCTTCGGGCAGCGGCTGCGGAAACTGCAGCCCCCGCCGAGGTTGATGGGATTGGGCACGTCGCCGGAAAGCATGATACGCTTTCTTTTCTTTTCCACCTCCGGGTCCGGGATGGGGATGGCGGAAAGCAGCGCGCTGGTATAAGGGTGGTAATGGTGCTCGTACAGCGACTGCGCCGGAGCGAGCTCTACGATAGCGCCCAGATACATCACCGCGATGCGGTCTGAGATCTGTTTCACCAGGGACAGGTCGTGGGTGATGAACAGGTACGAAAGCCCGATCTCCCGCTGCAGGCGCATGATCAGGTTGACGATCTGCGCCTGGATGGAAACGTCCAGCGCCGACACGGGTTCGTCGCAGATGATGATCTCCGGTTCCACCGCAAGCGCGCGCGCGATGCCGATGCGCTGGCGCTGCCCGCCGGAAAACTCGTGCGGGAAGCGGTTGGCGTGCTCCTGGTTGAGGCCAACCATCCGCAGCAGCTCCATCACGCGCTCCGTGCGCTTTTTACCCTTGTACAGCTTGTGGATCTCAAGCCCCTCGGCGATGGACTGCCGCACCACATGCAGGGGGTTGAGCGAGGCATAGGGGTCCTGATAGATGATCTGCACGTTTTTATGGTAGTTCATGTTCTGCCTGCGGTTGAAATCCCAGATATCCCTGCCCTTGTAGGTGATCATGCCGCCGTCGTTTTTATACAGCTTCACCATGGTATGGCCCAGCGTGGTCTTCCCGCAGCCGGACTCGCCGACCAGCCCCAGCGTTTCCCCTTTATAGATGGTGAGGCTGACGCCGTTCACGGCTTTAAGCACCCCGGCGTTTTTCACCTGGAAGTGCTTGCTGACCGATTTAAGCTCGAATAATACTTGATCAGCCATTGGCGTTGCCCCGCTTTTCAATGACGTCGGCATAGGTTTTTTTGGCTTCCTCGCTGTACAGCCAGCAGGCGGCGCAGTGTTCCGCCCTGCCGAACGTATACTTCGGCGGCTGCCGGACGGCGCAGATGTTCATGGCGTGTTTGCAGCGCGGCGCAAAGGCGCAGCCTTCGGGCGGGCAGAGCAGGTCCGGCGGCGTGCCGGGGATGAACTCCATCGCGCCCTTGCCCGGCGCGTCCAGGCGCGGGATGGAATAGAGCAAACCCCAGGTGTAGGGATGCCTCGGATTCTCAAAAACGTCCTGCGCGGCGCCGTGCTCCACGATCCTGCCCGCGTACATCACGTACACGCGCTGCGCCATGTTCGCCACGACGCCCATGTCGTGGGTGATCAGCACGATGGCGGTATCGATCTTTGATTTCAGGGAGTTCATCAGTTCGATGATCTGCGCCTGGATGGTCACGTCCAGCGCCGTCGTGGGCTCGTCGGCGAAGAGGACGACCGGATTGCATACCAGCGCCATCGCCACCATGATGCGCTGCCGCATGCCGCCGGAGAGCTGAAAGGGATAGGCGCGCATGTTGCGCTCGGGAGACGGGAAACTCACCAGCCGCATGATCTCAAGCACCCGGGCGGCGGCTTCGTCACGGGTCGCCTTGTTATGCTGCAGATAGGCCTCGGCGATCTGCCGCCCGACGCGCATGGTGGGGTTGAGATAGGTGAGCGGATCCTGAAAGATCATGGACATCTCGTTGCCCTGCAGCGCGTGCAGCCGCTCCCTGGACGCCTTGGCCAGGTCCTCGCCGCGAAACAGGATGCGCCCGTCCTTGACGCGGCCGGGGTTGGACAAAAGCCCCATCACGGTCTGGACGGTCACGGTCTTGCCGCAGCCGGATTCGCCGACGATCGCGATGGTCTCCTTTTGGCGTATGTCAAAATCGACGCCGCGGACCGCCTGCACCTCGCCGGCCTGCGTGAAAAAGGAAACGGTCAGGTTTTCCACCTTCAGCAATGTTTGCATTCCGCCGCCTCCTTACGCCCGCAGTTTGGGGTCCAGGGCGTCGCGCAGCCCGTCGCCAAGCAGGTTGAAGCAAAGCATCGTCAGGCTGACGAAGGCGCACGGGATGATGAACTGATACGGATAGCTCTTGAATACCTCCGCCGCGATGCTGATGAGCTGCCCCCAGCTGGGATTGGGGGGGGCGACGCCAAGGCCGATGAAGCTCAGGAAGGCTTCGGCGAAGATGATCATGGGGATGGTCAGGGTGACGCCGACCACCATGATGCCCAGGGTGTTAGGCAAAAGATGCCTGAAAATGATGCGCGCGGGCGACGCGCCCAGCGTCTTGCTTGCCATCACAAACTCGCGCGCCTTGATCTGCAGCACCATGCCGCGGGCCGCGCGCGCCGAGCCCATCCAGCCCGTCAGGGTAAAGGCGATGATCAGCGTGGAGATATTGCCGCTGCCCAAAACGACGATCAGCAGGATGTTGTAGATCATCGCCGGTATGCCCATGAGGATATCGATGCAGCGCATCATGATCATATCCACCTTGCCGCCGAAATATCCGGAGATACCGCCCATCACCATGCCGATCAAAAAGGGAAACAACGTCGCCAGGATGGCGATGAGCAGCGACACGCGGCCGCCTACCCACACCCTGGTCCACAAATCGCGCCCCAGCGTATCGGTGCCGAACCAGTGCTGCGCGGTGGGCGGGCTGTTGATGGCGGTATAGTCGTTGCTGTAATAATTGTAGGGATTCATCATCGGCCCGAACAGCACCAGGACGACCAGGATCAGGAGGATGACAGCGCTGACGAGCGCCGTTTTGCGCCGTTTGAAAGCGCGCCACACATCCTTGAGATAGCTTGTGTGCGGGCGCACCATTTCTTCGGCTTCCATGCCGCTGCGCTCAAGCTTCGCAAACGGGAATGTCTTCCATGCTTTCGTGCGTTCCATAGCGCTCCCCTAATCCAGGCGTATACGCGGGTCGACCACGCCGTAGAGCAGGTCGACAAGCAGGTTCATGGTGACAAGGATGGTTCCGTAGAATATCGTCAGGCTCATGATCAGCGGATAATCCAGCGTGGTGACTGCGTTGACGAAATGTTTCCCGAGCCCGGGAATCACGAAGATCTTTTCCACGACGAAGGAGCCCATCATCACCGAGGCGACGGCCGGGCCGATCCCGGCGAGCATAGGCACCAGCGAATTCTTGAGTTCATGCCGCATCACGATCTGCGTGGGGGTCAGGCCCTTTGCCTGCGCGGTCTTAATATAGTCCTGCGTAGTCACGGCAAGCATGCAGGCGCGCATCATGCGCGTATTGGCGGCGACGGTCGCAAGCCCGAGCACAAAGGCGGGCATGATGATCTGCTCCGGCGTGCCCCAGCCGGAAACCGGCAGCAGGCGGAGCTCCACGCCGAAAAAATAGCGGATCAGCGGTCCGATGACCATCGAAGGCAGTGCGATTCCCAGGATGGCAAAAAACATCAGCAAATAATCCGGCCAGCGGTTTTTAAACTGCGCGCTCAAAATACCGAACGTCATGCCGATCAGCTCGGCAAAGAAAAGCGCGATCAGCCCCAGCGCGGCCGATACGGGGAAAAAGTCCGCGATGATATCCGTCACATTGCGCCCGACATACTTCAGCGACGTGCCGAGGTTGCCGGTCAGCAGGTTTTTCAGGTAAATGAAATACTGCTGCAGGATGGGTTTGTCCAGGCCGTAATACGCCATCTGCTTTTCCTGGATGGCGACCGGGACCTTGATGTTCAAAAACGGATCGCCCGGCAGCAGGTGCAACAGGAAGAACGTGATCGTCGTCAGGGCAAAGATTGTCAGCAGGGCGATGCCGATCCGTTTCAGGGCATATCGGAGCATAGGAATTTCTCCCGGAATGCGTCGGCTGCAGATCCGCGCTGCAATGGCCGGACCTGCAGCCAACGATAATCGATAAATGCAGTTTAGGCGGTACGCCGCTTATTCGGCGGCAAGATCGATGAACGCCAGGTCCACGCCGTAGGCCGAGTTGGTACCGTGAAGAACGATATCGGAACGGTACACATAGCGCAGCGTGGTCCACCCAAGCAGCAGGGTGGGCACTTCGTCACAGAAGATCTTCTCCAGCTCGAACAGGGTGTCCTTGCGGACCTGCAGATCCAATGTGGTCTTGCCCGTTGCGATCAGCTCGTTATAAGTCGGGTTAGCGTAGCTGAATATCTGGCCTTCCACGGAGCTGTCGAAGTAACCCAGGATCCCGTCGTCGCTGAGTTCGTCCATCTGGCCGGTGCCGAGGCCGCCGTACCAGAAGTCGTAATCAAAGGAGAACACCTTGCCCATCATCTGCTGTACGGGCTGCGGGTCGATGACACACTGGATACCAAGCGCCGTCAGGAACATATCCTGGCAGGCCTGCAGCGCCAGCTGCGAAGTGGGGGATTCGTAGCACAGCATGGTGAACACGGGGATGTCGTCCGCCGTCAAGCCAAGCTCTTCCAGCGCAAGGTTTAAGTACGTCTGCGCCTTCTGCGCATCCGCGGTCACATTGATACCGTCGTCCAGCGGGTATTCGTCCACGAATTTGCCGTTTACGCCCGTCTTGCTGGGATCCACCAGGCGGTAGGCGGGCTCTCTGCCCTGCAGGACGCTGAGGGTGAGCGCGGTCCTGTCAAGCGCGCTGGACAGCGCGCGGCGGAAATTGGTGTTGGAGAGGAACTTACCGGTTTCCTCGGTCGCGCCAAGTTCGTTGATGTGGAGGAACTGGTAGGGGTTGTTCATGGTGATTTCCGAAAAGCCTTCGCCGACCAACTGTTCGGAGTACATGGGATCGGAAAACGAGCACAGGTCGACCACGCCGGTCTGCATCATCTCAACCGCGATGTCGTTGGCGACGTTTGCCAGGCCGGTCAGCCTGTCCATGGCGATGGCGCCGGCGTTCCAGTATGCCGGATTCTTCTCCAGCACGATGCGGTCTTCATGCGCCCACTCGACCAGCACGAACGGGCCGTTGCCAAGAACCTTGTCCGTATCGGAGCCATAGGCGGCGCCAAGCTCCTCGGCAAGCTCCCGCTTGACGGGAATCAGCATGGATTTGGTCAGGCTGTAGAGGTTTTCAAGGCCCGTGTTTTCAAACTGCACTTCCAGCGTATACTCGTCCAGCGCTTTGCAGCCGATGTCGGCGGCTTCGGCCGTGCCTTCCACATAGGCCTGCGCGTTTTTGAATATATAGCCTGTCAAAGCCTGTGCGTGTCCGGCGTCCGGATCGATCAACCGGAGGACGGAGTATTCAAAGTCGTAAGCGGTCAGGGGCGTTCCGTCGCTCCAGGTGCTTCGGCGCAGGTGGAACGTGTAGGTCATTCCGTCGCCGGAAACATCCCAGTTTTCGGCGACGCCCGGTACCACTTCGTTGTCCACAAGGCGTACCAGGCCTTCGCCCATATACGCAACGATGTTGATGGAATTATCATCCGAAGCTTCCGCCGGGTCAAGCGACGTGGAATCATAGGAGCGTGCCCAGGTGATTTCCTTCACCTGTGCGCCGGCAAAGCCGGCGGTCAGGGTAAGGAGCAGCGTGACGGCGAGTAAAATTGCAAGATACCGTTTCATGTCCATCCTCCTTAATTGTATGATGTAGTCTTTTTGGGAACCCTATCTTTGACTGATATCTGCCACAAGATGGGCTTTTGCAAGGGTAACATCTCTTGCGATGAGCGCCTCAATCATTTTCTTGTGAAAATCCTGCCACCTCTCTTTCGAATACTTAACGCTCTGCTCCACCCTTGATGCTGATCCCAACAACGCCTCAGTCTGTGTGATCACATATTTATTGTTTGTCAGTCTGGCAAGCGCCATATGAAATCCGGCGTTGATAACGCTGACATTGTCGTTTTCGTTGAAGTCCTCCTTGATCAGCGCAAACAGCGAACGTAGGTCTTCCTCGCTCGCCTCTTCGCAAAGAAGATCCATGATCAGCGATTCCACGGCGATGCGCATGCGGTTGAGCTGCTTCATATCCCGCGGGGTGAGCATAGTCACCATATAGCCGCTTCGGGGATAGCTGGTCAGATGCCCTTCGTTGCACAGCCTGTGCAGCGCCTCTCCCGCCGTGACCTTGCTGACGCCGTACTTCCTGGCGATATCGCCTTCCACGATCAATACGTTCGGCTTGTACTTGGCGAGAAAAACGTCGTCCTTCAGCTGTTTGTACACCTTGTCGGATAACCTCATGCCGGCTCCTTTCCGCGCCCCAGCTCCAGCCTCTCACAGGCTTGCTTCAGGCTGTCCATACAGGTCCTGATCGATTGCCGGGGCGAGGCGATGTTCATGCGGCGGAATCCGCGCCCCTGCGGCCCGTAATCGCTGCCCGGATCCAGGATCATCCGCGCTTCCTGTTCCAGAAGGCCGGTCAGGTCTTCATCGTCAAGCCGCAGCGCGCGGAAATCGATCCATACCACGAACCCGCCTTCCAGCGGGGATATCCGGATGAAGGGCAGGCGCCTGCGGAAGAAAGCCTGCATAGCGACGTAATTCTCCCATACGTAGTCGCGCATCTCTTCCACCCAGCGGAGGCCCTCGGGCGAATACCCGGCCAGGACAGCGCTGTAGAAGAACGGGTCGATGCTTCCGAAGTGGTCGATATTGCGCTGCTTGACGAACGCTTTGCGCAAGGCGGCGTTGCGGATGATGACGTTTGCATGGTTGACGCCCGTGAAGTTGAACACCTTGCCAAGCGACGTGCAGGTGATGGCGCTGCGCGGGGCAAGGTCCGCAAACGGCGGGACGCTGTGCCCGTCAAATACCACTTCCGCGAAGATCTCGTCGGAAAACACGAGCACGTTATAGGTTTCCGCCAGCGTACGGATCGTTTCCAGCTCGTCCCGCGTATAGACCTTGCCCGTCGGGTTATGGGGGTTGCAGAGGATCATCAGCTTGTTTTCGGGCTTTTTCATCTGCGCTTCCAGCGCCTGCGCGTCCAGGCTGTAGACGCCGTTTGCCTCGGCAAACGGAGCGCTTGCGACCTGCCGGCCGTTTTCGCGTATCCGCACGTCATAGCGGTAGTACACCGGATGCTGGACGATCACGCCGTCGCCGGGATTGGTAAAGGCGCGGATGGCCGTGCCGACGGAAAATATCGTGCCGAGAGTCGGGACGATCTCCTCCGCGGATACCGCGAAACCCCTGGCGCGGTCCAGCCACCAGCGGATGGCGTCGGTATAGGGCTTGTTGGGAAGGGTGAAGCCGTAGATCCCCTCGGCCGCGAATTTCTTCAGCGCGTCGATAATCACAGGCGCGGTCTTGAAATCCATCTCGGCGCCCGCGAACACGATCCGGCCGTCCCGGGCGAACGCCGCCGGCGTGATGCACTCCTTCATGTTGCCCTTGTTTCGATTGACCAGCGTGTCGAAATCAAAATCCATAGCTTGCCCGATCTGCTGTCCAGCTTACTGAGTAGGCCAGTGTATAGGTTAAGGAGATTATACCACAGGTCCGTGGGATTGGGAAACCGAAACCGTTGTATTTCATGTGTTCTTTGCGCCTTTCTTTGCCGCGCAGACCAGCGCTTTTGCGCACATCACATCTTCTACGGCAAGACCGAGTGCGCTGAACACCGTGATCTCGCCGTCCGTTCGCCTGCCGGGCGCGCGCTGAAGCAGCACGGCGCCGAGGCTGCCAACGATGTGCTCCCGCGTGATCACGCCCTCCCGCAGCGGGATGAGGTATTCGCCGCATTCCCGCTCCATCGCTTCGACCTGGTCGGCGTACAGCCTGGATTTTCGCACCAGCGCCGAACTCAGCTCGCGCGTTTTCGGCGTAAACGCGCCCACGGCGTTGATGTGCGTTCCCGGGACGATCCACTCCGCCTCCAGAAACGCCTGTTTGCTCGGAGTCACGGTGCACACGATATCGGCGTTCCGCACGGCGTCCCGCACCGACGGCGCAACAGAAATATTGACGCCGTACTCGGCGCTCTGCCCGTGCGAGAAGGCCCGGGCGGCGTCCGCATTGATATCGTAGCAGCTGACCTGCTCGATGTCCCGCACGCATAGTATGGCATTAAGGTGCGAGCGCCCCTGAACGCCGCAGCCGATGATCGCCAGGGTCTTCGCGTCCTTGCGAGCCAGCAGATCGGTCGCGATTGCCGATACCGCACCGGTGCGGAGCTCCGTAACCGCGCCCGCGTCCGCCATGCCCAGCGGCGCGCCGTGCGCCGAATCAAACACCATCACGTAACCCATGTGCGAGGGATATCCCGTGCCCGCGTTGCCGTGAAAGCCGGTGACGATCTTCGCGCCGAAGCAATCGTCCATCCAGGCCGGCATGAAGCCGAACAGGTCGTCTCCCGGCAGGACCATGATGCTCCTGAGCGGCTGCACCGCCCCGCCTGTTTCCAATTTGATCAGCGCCTGCCGCATCAGCGCGATGCATTCGGGCATGCTGAGCCGTTCTTTGACCTGCCGCTCATCCAGTATGATCATCCGCATCGCCCTCCTCCGCCAGGTGTTCCCCAAACCATCGCAGGATCGCGTCGTAATAATGGATACGATGCGGGATACCGCGGGGCTGGTCGTGCGCACAGCCCGGGTACAGTATCATTTTCACGGGAATCTCGGGATGGACGTCCCGAAATGCCGTAAACAGCTGGTGCGCGTGCTCCACCGGGCAGCGGAGGTCGTCAAGCCCATGCAGGATCAGTATCGGCGCGCTCAGGTTTTCCGCATAGGATACCGCGGATTTTTCCAGATTGCGCACCATGAACTCTTCGAAATGCTTATACTTTTCGCTGCTGCCCTGCATATCGGAGGAGGCGTAGGATATCTGCTGGTTGGCTATACTGCGCTGGGTGACGAAGGCTTTGAATCGCCGGCTGTGCACCGCCATATGGTTCACCATGAACCCGCCGTAGCTGCCGCCGATCGCGCCGATACGGTCCCGGTCTATGAAGGAGAACCGCCTGCAGGCCTCGTCGACGAACTGCAGCAAATCCACATAGGCGTCGCCTTCGAACGCCTTTTTTAGATTTTCATGCCTGCGGCCGTAGCTGCTGCTGCCGCGGGGATTGCAGTAGAGCACCGCAAAGCCCGCGCCGGCCAGCACCTGGTGCTCGTAATCGAACCCGTAGGCGTAGAAGGGATGCGGCCCGCCGTGGATATACAGCACAGCCGGGTACCGTTTGCCCTCCTCCATGTTTTGCGGCGGAAGCACCCACCCGTGCACGCGGCTGTCGCCGTCCAGGCAGTCAAACCACAGATCCTCCGGCTTGCTGAGCGCTACGCCGTCCTGCCAGCGGTTGCGGAAGGTAAGCCGCTTCAAAAGCTCACCCGTCGCCTCGTTCATCAGCCAGTAATCGCCCAGGCGATCCGTGCTGCCGACGGACACCGCCGCCATGCCGTTTTGCGGTCTGTCGATGCCGGTAACCACCCAGTTTCGATCGGTGACAGGCTCGATTTTCGGCTCGCCGTATAAGCTTGCGCGGTATACGTTGCCCGCACCGTTGACGCCGGCGCAAAACAGGCAGTACGCGCCGTCGGAGGAGATCTGCGCCGCGTCGTACGTCCTGGGCGCGCCGGTGTTGTAGGGGAACTGCACGCATTCGTGGCAGGGCGTGCCCGAAGGGAAGATCTTGACGTCTTCGCTCCCGTCCGCCGCGATGCGGTGCAAGTAGACGAACGGCATGTGCTCCTCGAAATTCCTTTCGTCGGCGTCAAACATGCCCGCGACGATATACTTCCCGTCCGGCGTGAACAGCGGCCGAAACGGCGTCGGGTAACTGGCGAGCCAGCCCTCCGACGTGATACGGCAGATATCGCCGCCTGACGCGGGCACGGCGAACAGGTCGTTGGCCAGCGGTATCTTTTTATCGCGGCAGCGTCCGCTGATGAAGATGACGGTTTCGCCGTCCGGCGACCAGTTATGATGAAGGTGGTTGAATTCGCCGTCCGTGAGGCGCAGGGCTTTCCCGCCGCCGGCGCCGACCACCCACAGGTGGGTGTGCTCCGGCTGCTGAAACCCGAGCCCGTCGAACTTATATCCGAAATCCCCGATAACCACGGGCCGTTTTCCCCGCATTTCGGCTTCCCGTTCCGCCGTGCCGCGTTCCGGCAGGGTCTGCAGCCAGTCCGCGTCCGCGCCGTCCGCGCACGCGCTTAGAAAGCAGATCTGCGCGCCTGTCGGCGACCAGATCGGGTCCGCGGCGCCAAAGCGCATGGTCGTCAATCGCCGTGTGTTTTTGGAAGGGATATCATACAGCCAGATCTGCCCGGCGCTCAGGTAGCACAGCCGGTCTCCGTCGGGGGACAGGCGCGGGTTGGTTCCGCCCTGCACGAGTACAGTTTCCTTTCCGGCGGCCGTGTCGGCCATGCGGATCTCGGGCGGCATGCCGCCGCGCGCGCAGCAGTACACGAAGCGCTGCTTCGCTGCGTTGTATCCGCCGCCGGACAGGGCCTCCAGTTTCCTATAATCCGCGGTCTTCGACCGGCGCTTGTTCATCGCCGCCCACCCCCTCCCACGGTTCGTCGATAAGGTGTTTTTTGAACCAGTCCACGAGCTCAGACAGATGCCGTATCTGGTTGACGGGCTTGCCGGTGCGGGTAATATCGTGGGTCTCCTCCGGGAACATCACAAGCCGCACCGGAAGTTCGGGGCGGCGTTCCTTCAAAGCGATGAAAAACTGCTCCGCCTGCTCGAACGAACAGCGGTAATCCGCATACCCGTGCAGCAGCAGCACGGGGACCTTGATTTCGTCGATATGGCAGATCAGGCTGCGCATGGCCCTGTCTGTCAGATAGGCGAACATCTTGAAATCCGCGGGGACGGGCCCTTTTGCGGAGGCGAAGCCGATGTCGCCGGTGCCGTAGGAGGTGCAAAGGTTGCACAGCGTCCGCTGCAAAACGGCCGCGGCGAAGGCGCCGGTCGAGTATACAAGCTTGTTGGCCATATAGCCTCCGTAGCTGCCGCCGGTCACGCCGATGCGTTTCTCGTCGATGAATCCAAGCTTGACAGCGGCGGACACAAAATCCATAAGGTCGTCGGCCGCTTTGTCCCATGCGGCGTTGTTTTGCATGAACTTAAGGCCGTACCCCGTGCTGCCGCGCGGATTGCAGTACAGCACCGCAAAACCCGCGCCCGCCAGCGCCTGGTACTCGTGCCAGAAATCCGCAGCGGAGGTCGCTTCCGGCCCGCCCCTGATCTCCAGCACGGCGGGGTATTTCACGCCGTCTTCCCGGAAGGCCGGGGACAAAATCCAGCCCTGTATCACCGCTTCGCCGTCGCGCGTGGGGACCGAAAGCTCCCGTACGGGCGCGATCTGCAGCTTTTTCAGCCAGGCATTGTGCTGCGTCAGCCGCTTTCCCCGGAAGTACAGCTCGGCGATGCTGGCCGGCGTGCCCTTGGTATAAAGCACGTCGCCCGCCTTCGTCAGGCAAAAGGCCTGTACGGAGAAATCGCCGTAGACGACCGGCTCTGTCTCCCGGCTGCCAAGGTTCAGCCTGTTGACGCCCACGCCGCCGCGCCGCGCCAGCAGGTAATACATCCAGCGGCCGTCTGGGCTCAGCGCACACAGCGGGCCCGCCTGGCCGAAAAAGCTTCGGGAGACCGGAAGGCCGTTGATGCCCATATAGTCCTTCGCGTCGCGGTCGAAAAGCTCATACGGCTTGCCGCCGTCCATCGGCACGCCGT
This sequence comes from Clostridiales bacterium, assembly GCA_016930575.1. Classification (GTDB taxonomy): domain Bacteria; phylum Bacillota; class Clostridia; order Christensenellales; family Aristaeellaceae; genus CAXXOK01. The sequence continues at coordinate 24,708 of JAFGGL010000039.1, forward strand.
ACAGGGATTGAATTGTTCCGCCTTCGGGGAACTCCGGATAGACGTCGATGATGACGGCGCTGTCGTCTTTGGTAAAACACGGCGGCGTTTCGCCCCCGACCATCAGGTCGCCTGTGAGCTGCTTTCGCCTGCCGCCGTCGACGTTGCAGATATAAAGCTCGCAGCTTCGGGCTTTGACGCCCGTATGGGGCCTGCCATAGAAGGCGAGCTTGCTGCCATCGGTCGACCAGGCCGGCCGGAAACTCGGGATATCGGCGGACGCCAGCTTCGGCCTGCCGCCGGAGACCAAGGCGACGCCAATGGCCTGCCGGCTGCCATCCAGGATACCCTCGCCGTCGTATTTGTACATCAGCTCCGTGATCTCGATCGGCTCCTGTGCTTTTTGCGCCCGCCAGGCGGCGTATTCTTCCGCGCTCAGTTCCGTATATACGCTGTTGTCCCTGATCTCGGCCGGATACACCTTGCTTTGAAAGGCGATCGCCGTGCCGTCGGGCGACCAGGCAAAGCACTCCACGCCGTGGCGCATGGCGGTCAGCTGTCTGTGCGCGCCGCCCTGCAGGGCTTTCACCCATACCTGATACCGCCCGCTCGCGTCGGACAGATAGGCCAAATGCCTGCCGTCCGGAGACCAGGCGGGCGATTTGTGCGAGCCGTCCCCGTCCAGTTTCGTATGCTCGCGCTTTCGCACGTCGTAAAGAAAGATATCGGATGCGAATGCTTCCAGAGACTTTTCCGCGCGGGACAGGACATACGCAAAGGTCATGCCGTCCGGCGCCGCGGCCGGTTCCGACAAATATTCGATGGATGCGATTTTTCCCGGGGTAAACGCTTTATGCAAAGCCAGGCCTCCCCCGCCGGTATAATTGGATAGTTCACTGAGATACCCAGTGCATTAACTAGGAGTATTATACCATATGTCCCGTTTTTGTAAATACATACTTGGAGCGTTGGGTTGTATGCATGCCGACGCCGAAGGTTTCTTTCATTTTCCTGCAATGCAAGTCGAGACGGTGGATACCACAGCGGCTGGGGATACGTTCATCGGGTATTATTTAGCGGGAGTGCTCAGCGGACATCATGCCCGGGACGCGCTGGAGCTGGCAAACCGCACCGGGGCTATCGCCGTGGCCCGAAGCGGCGCGGCGAATTCGATCCCCACCCAGGATGGACCTGATATGACTAGACCGCAACCCTTAATACCAATAAAGGGTTGCGGTTTTTCTATCGTCTGGCAAATGATGTATGCCGAACCGGAGTGGCTTCTTATGCGGAAGGATCGCTTAGAATTCCGGACTTCTCTATCATGTTGATCGCCTTTGCAAGCTCTTCCTTGTCCGCGATCAGCGCCATGCGCACGTGTCCCTCGCCTTCTTTGCCGAAGGCCGTCCCCGGCGTCAGCAACACGCCTGCCTTATCAAGCAGCTCGCGGGTAAAGGCGAAGCTGTCGGTATACCCCTCAGGGATGCGCGCCCACAAAAACATGGTGGCCGGGCTCTTCCTGACCGTCCAGCCGATCTTGTTCAGGCCGTCGACCAGAAAATCCCGCCGCGACTGGTATTCTTTCCGCGTCGCTTCCACGCAGTCCTGCGGGCCCGAAACGGCGGCGATCGCCGCATCCTGCAGCGGAAGGAACATGCCGTAATCGATATTCGATTTAAGCGTTTTCAGCATCCCGATCACGTCCGGGTTCCCGACGGCGAAGCCGATCCTGGCGCCCGCCAGCCCGTAGGTCTTGGACAGCGAATTGAACTCGACGCCGACGTCCTTCGCGCCGGGAAAGCGCAGAAAGCTCCCGCAGGTCTGTCCGTCGAACACCAGCTCGCTGTATGAATTGTCGTGGATGACGATGATACGATACCGTTTTGCGAAGGCGATCACTTCGCTGTACAGCGAATCCGGCGCGATGCTGGCGGTCGGGTTGTTCGGGTAGGACAGGATCATCAGCTTCGCGCGCCGCGCCACGGCTTCGGGTATCTCCCCGACGTCGATGAGGTAGCCGTTCTCCTTTTTCTGCGGCATCCGATACGGGCGCGCGCCCGCCAGCACCGGCCCGTCCAGAAAGATCGGGTAGCTCGGATCGGGCAGGAGCATCGTGTCGCCTTCGTCGATCGCGGTAAACGCGATATGCGCAAGACCCTCCTGCACCCCTAAAAGCGAGGCGACCTCCCTGGCCGGATCGATTTGCACGCCGTAACGCCGCGCGTACCACTGCGCCGCGGCTTTTTGCAGCCTATCGGTGTCGCTGATCGCGTATACGTAATTGTCCCTGTTCCGCGCGGAATTCAGTAGGGCGTCCACGATATGCTGCGCCGGAGGGATGTTCGGCGTGCCGACGCTCAGATCGATCACAGGCAGCCCCTGCGCCATCCGTTCTTCACGCATCTGCGCAAGCACCGAAAAGATTCCCGGCTTGAAATATGCCATTCTTTTTGAAAACTGCATTGTGCGATGTTTCCTTATCACTGAGACTTTTCAAAGCTGCATAATAACTTTATCATTCTATCATATTCTTGTTGTGCGGAAAAGCCCGGCGACAAGCTGATGGCCGCGCAAAGCGCGGCCAAGGAGTGGGAGTTCGCAGGGTATCGCCTGTTGACGGAGGCCGGAGGTAAAAGCCCCCGCTGCCTGCTATTTTACGTCTGTCACCTGCATCTCGTCCGCCGTAAGGCTGAAAGCGATGCGTTTGTTTTGTATGGAAACCGACCCTTGCTGCGGAAGGTCCGTCTGGTTGGCAAGCACGAGTGCGCCCGCCTTGGGGAACCACGCGCAGTCGACGCAAGGGTTGCCGCTTACGGCGTCGGCCGCGGCATCCCCCGTCAGCAGCGTGAGCAGCAGCTTCGCGCTTTGCGGGCTGTACCGCCATCCGCCCGCGTAGATCCCTTGCCCTTTCCCGAAGGCATGTCGCGTTAAGGCCGGTTTCCCGTCCGCGTCCAGCCATACCTCGGTATCGGCGCCGGTGATATAGGCCGACGGATGCGCGGGCGGCGCGAAGCCGGCGGTCCGGATATGCGCGGGAGTTTGCACCGTATACTGCCAGCCGCCGTGGCAGCTGTGTTCGCCGATATCCACGCCGAGCACGTGCGCCATGCGCAGGGTGTTTGAATAGCCCAAAACGGCGGACGGTTCGTTCACGCCGAAGAAGGTCCCCCCGCTGTGTACGAATTCGGTCACGATCTCTACCATCTGCTTGTCTTGCCACAGTTCGCCGCCGCTCCACGCCGTGCCCGTGCGGCCCGCGCAGATCAGCGTATCCACGCCCTGCAGCACGCCGCGCTTCAGATCGTCAAAGCCGATAAACCGCACCTCCACCGGCAGGCCGGCCAGGCACTCGATGATATGCATCAGGTCGTGATCCGCCGCCTCATGGAAGTGCCCCGACAGCGTCCAGGTACGCAGCTTCCCCCAGACCGAAAGTACCGCGACCCTGGCGGGCAGGGTGTAAACGCCGCTTTTTTGATGCAGCGCCTTCAACCGGCGGAATTCGCCTGAAATGGTCTCCATACAGTCCACAAACTCCGGAAATCCTTCGGCCAGGTGCAGATACCCGCCCAGGCCGATGCGCTCCACGGGCTTGCGCATCAGCGCGCGGCGCACCTGCCGCCAGTATGCTTTCGCGTCGCGGCTGGGATCGCCGCCGCTTGCAAAGGTCGGCGCGCCGCCAAGCCCCACCGGGAACAGATAGGGATGCAGGCGGATCTCATGCACGGGCACCGGGGCGTCGGCGCACAGCCTTGCCTCGAAGCCCGAGAACACGCATTTGATCAGCCCGTCGAAATTCATCTGCCGGAAGCAGCCGTTATACGGCTCCATGCCGATCCAGCTGTCGTCGTAAAACACATAGGCCAGTTTGCCGCAGCGGTGGACGATATCCGTCAGCTCGCGGGTGAATTCGCTCACGAAGCGCTGCACGAACGCCATCCAGTCCAGCCTCGCCTTGTCGGGCACGTCATGCCCGGGATTGCGCCTGCCGCCCCTGATAAAATCCTCCGCCGTAAGCTTATAGCCGTATTCCGCTTCGAACTCCGTCATCATTGCAGGGCTCACGGTGAAATCGTAGCTTGCCCAGTCGGTGAACAGAAAGCGGTTCCTCGGGCTGCTTCCCCAGATCCATCCGAAATTGTAATAAAGAGAGGTGAACCGCACGATATCGGTATGCGGGTTGCTTTCGCACCAGTCGGCCAGCCACTCTTTCAGATATGCTCGGACCTGCGGATACACGGGGTCCAGCTGCATGAGATGCTCGGTATCCCAGCCGTTGGTGGTGTGGTTGTACATGGAGATCTCTTCCCAAATGCGCCAGGCAAAAAAGCTGACGGTATAGCTGTGCCACGGCGCAGCCTGGATGCGCACGCTCTGCGTATCGGCATGGTACTCCCAGCGTTCCTCCGGCAGCGGTTTATCCGCCGTGCGGTCGTACACCTGCCAGCGGGCCATGGCGTCCGCGCCGTCATTGACCCGGAACTGCTCGGTATAAAAGTCCGCCATCAGCGGAATTTCAAGCGTATCCCCTTCGCTCACGCGCGGCGATGTGGACAAAATACACTGCTGGCGGCAGTCCGGGTGCTTTTTGATCCAGTTGTTGTGTTTTCGGATCACGCAAAGGGTGGCATAGATAGAAAACCCCGTCTTGAGGATATCCTCCGAAAGCGTGGTCCCGTCGCTGTCGCGGATGGCGTCGGCGCCCCAGCGCTTCGCCAGCTTCAGCGTCAGCGCCTCATATCCGGCTTCGCCGGGCAGCGTGAAGCTGCCTTTCTTCAGGTCGTCCATGCCTTTACTCCTCTGTTTGCAGGATCGCTACAAGGAACGCGAGCGCGAGCCCCTGCCCCCAGCCCTGCGTCCATGTGCGCGAGATTCTCCGGTATCCGTCCAGATCGTTCATCACGGCGGTGCCGCCGGATACGTTGAGCACGCGGCCGTCCGCGGAGATGTTTTCCAGTACGGCGGGATAGGCTTTCCGAACATGCTCCGTATGCAGCGGGTTTTTATTGATCACCATCGCGGCGGCGATGCCGCAGGAGGCGGAAAGCTCCTCGTAGCTTTGGGAATCGTCAAGCACCGTGCGCCAAAGGCCACTTTCGGTCTGGACTTTCTTAAGTCCCGTCAGCTGGTCGCGCAAGGAGCAGTCGATATCCATAAAGGGCGGGTAGAGGTACGGCTCGGGCAGCGTCCGTTTGACCTGCGCCATGGTGTACGCGGCCCACGCGTTCGCCCGCGCCCAGAAGAATCCGGACATATGGTTCTTTTCGGCGCTGCTGTAGCCGTGGTACCAAAGCCCCGTCGCCTTGTCCTGCAAAAATTCGATGTGTTTGAAATACTGGTGCAGGGCGTCTTCAACCAGTTCCTTATCCTTTGTGAGCACCCCGTAACGCAGCATGAAATACGCGGCCATGAACAGCGTATCCGCCCATGCCTGTTCGGGGAAGTCGTTGTTGACGGAAACGGTATGCTGAAGCACATGATCGCCGAAGCGCAGTGCGTGATTGCGTAAGTAGTCTATTTTCTTCTCGGCGATTTCCAAATAGCACGCCTCGCCCGTCGCCTGATGCAGCGAGAGCAGGCAATGCCCCATCGCGCAGGTGTTGACTGTAAACGGCGGCAGGCCAAGCGCGATGAGCGCGTCGGTTTTCATCTTGAGAAGATCCAGGATCTCCTGATCGCCCGTCGCCCCGTACGCCGCGGCAACGCCGTAATAGGCCACGCCGCAGGGCCAGTCCCACGGCAGGTCCATCTCCATGGTCTTTTGCACCACGGCGCGGATCACTTCGGGCAGCGGACCGCGGTTCAAGTCGAGTTTCATAGCTGTCCCCTTTGCTTTACGATTTGGCATACAACCTGCATTTTACTCCGAAATGAAATCGAATGGAAAGGAACGCCCCCTTGGTTTTTACGCGAAGGGGACGTCCCGTCGTTCAGCATTGTCTGATGTACGGAGACGATGATACGGGGCGCGGGCAGGATTCGCCCGCAATCCCGGATCATGGTTGTGCAATCGTGTTTAGCGATATTTTTCTTCTCCGATCAGGATTGTTTTCTCGTCGAGGATCTCTTGGTAACCGGCGTCAAGGTATTCCTCGCACGCGGCCGCATAGACAGCGTCGAATTCCGCTTCGGGGGCCATAGCGCACTGCACGTAAAGCTCCTGGAACAAGGTGTTCAGGTCCGCTTTGTACTCGTTACGGCTCTCAATGCTGGTAGTCCACAACGCTTCGGTCTCCCCTAATGCCGCGTCACGTACGAAGTACGAATAGCTGTCTTCGATCAGGTATTCGTAGCCTGCCGGCGCGAAGTTAAGGAGGTTAGCCATGTAGGTAAGGTCAGGATCGCTATAGACAGCGGTCTCGATCCACAGGCACCAGTAGTCCTTGTTGTTGTTGTTGGAGCGTACGGAGTCACCGGCAAAATCTGGATTGGTCACAGCCAGGCCATCCGCGGTCAGCGTGTAGTTGTCGCCCTCTACACCGTTTTCCAGCTTGAAGAGGTTGTCGTCCTGCAGCATCCACTCCAGGAACTTCCAGGTAGCGATACGGGTTTCCTCATCAGCAGCGGCGTTGATGCCCATGATCATGCCATAGGGATAGTACGCGCGGCCATAGTGGTTGCTTTCTTCGGCCGCAAGCGCACCGGGATCAAGCACGGAAACCTTCGCATCCGGGAAGTTGGCAAGCAGCGAAGAGATAATGGTGGAACCGCTGGCCAGGTAGCATGAATAAGTCCCTGCCGTGCCGTCCAGGAAGTCTGCCAGCGTGGCGTTTGAATCGGTGTTAAGGTAGAATTCGCTGTCGATCAAGCCGTTGTTGTACTGATAGTTCAAGTTTTTAAGATACTTCTCGCTGGCTTCGGTGGTCAGATCTGCGATGTTCAGGTCAAGATAAAGCGCATGCTCCGCATCGTCGACCGGGGGCGTCCAGAAGCCATACGAATAGGTGAAATTGTTCATCAGCAGCTGATGGTTGAGCACGCCCAGGCCGGCTTCCTTCCACTGGAGCAGCACCGCGTTAAGCTCGTTGATGTTGGTGGGCGCCTCTGCGCCGACCTGGTCCAGCCAATCCTGACGGATTAGCGTAACCCAGTTGTAACCGGTGTTGGGACGCTCGGCGAAGAAGAAATACGGCGAACCGTCCATGTACCCAAACTGCTCGATCATGCCGATAGTCATGTCGTAATAAGTGGGCGCATAGGTCTTCATTTCTTCCAGGTTCAGCTCTTGAATAGCGCCTTCGTTGAGGTAGGCGACGGCCTGCGGCATATCATAATGGAAGATGATATCCGGGGCGTTGCCGGCGGCAAGCATCTGGGAGAAGTCCGCCACCTCGGTGCTGCGACCGATAGCGACATACTGTACGTTGATCCCGTTGGGATCGCCGAATTCGGATTGAATCCATTGCGTGTAGAAGTTGTCGGTCACATTCCAGCCTTCGAAGCCGCGGTCATACGCGGGAACCTTGATGGTCACAGTGTCTGCCGCAGACGCGGTGATGGTAAAGCTCATCAAGCTCAATATCATCGCGACTGCAAGTGTCAGTGCAAGTAACTTTTTCATAGGGAATCCTCCTTTTTATTTATCTAATACCCTTGTCGGGTATCAAATGCTATCCCTTTACGGCTCCGATCATGATGCCGTGTACGAAATACTTCTGAACGAAGGGGTACACGCATACGATTGGTAGGGTGGCAAACATCACACAGGCGCTCTTGAGCACATCCGGATTGGTCTGCACCGTGACCACGCTTTCCGCCGATTGGAAGGACTCGGTAGCCGTGATGACGAGGTAATAGAGTTTGAGTTGGATCGGACGCAGGTCGGTGCGCTGTTTGATGTAAAACAGCGCGTCCTGGTAAGCGTTCCAGCGGCCTACGGCGAGGAATAATCCTATGGTCGTAAGAATAGGCAGCGACAGCGGCAGTACGATCTGCCAAAGGATGCGGAAGTAACTCGCGCCGTCGATGCGCGCAGATTCCTCCAGGCTTTCAGGGAAGGACGAAGCCAGCGAAGTCTTCATAATCAGCAGGTTCCACGGGCTGAACGCCAGCGGCAGCACGAGCCCCCAAAAATTCTCCAGAAGCCCCAGCGCGCTCATCAGCAGATACTCCGGGATGATACCGGCCGCAAAGTAATAGGTGAACATAATCAGGAAGGAAAACATTCTGCGGCCTTTGAAGTAGGAGCGGGACAGCGGGTATGCAGCCAGCACCGTAAGCACCAGTCCGAGCGCCGTAAAGACCACGGTCATCACAATGGAGATAAACATGGATTGCAAGATGCTCGGATCAGCAAGTATCTTGCGGTAGGCGTTGAACGTAATATCTCCGGGAATCAGTACAATTTTGCGCGCGGCCACCAGCGCTTCGGAGGAAATGGATTTTGCGAGTACATGCAGGAAGGGCATCAGGCACAGTAACGCGGATACGACCACGAACAGGTAGATGAGAACCGTTCCGATCATATAACCGGGGCCACGCAGGACAGCGCTGCGGCGTTTCACCATATTGATTGCCAGCATCTTTACCGTCCCCTTACAAAAGGCCTTCTTCGCCGAGGCTCTTGGTTAGATAATCCGCGCCGATCACCAGCATGATGCCGATAATCGATTGGAAGAACCCCAGCGCAGTCGCCTGTGCGATCTTGGAGGTACCCGACAAAAGACCCATATCGTAGACCATCACCGGGATGGTATAGGTGTATTCGGTCGTCGCTACGTTTTTGAGCGCAATCACACGCTCGAAGGAGCCGCCCATCAGCTGTCCGAGCCGCATAATGAACAGCGTAACCATCGTGGGTTTGATACAGGGTACGGTAATGTTCCAGCATTGCTTCCAGCGGTTTGCGCCGTCCACAACCGCAGCCTCATACAATTCCGGGTTGATGCTGGTGATTGCCGCAAGATAAATAATCGTGCCCCAACCCATCGATTGCCACACGCCGATCACCACATAGCTGATCAGCCAATGCGTATTTTCCTGCAGGAAGGGAACGCGGTTGCCGCCCATCTGTTCGATGATATCGTTGACAACGCCCGTACCGTAGGTGAACAGCTGGTAGGCGATCGCGCCCACGATAACCCAGCTTAAAAAGTGCGGCAGGTAAAGCAGTGTCTGGGATATGCGTTTAGTGGGCCTGTGGCGCATTTCGTTGAGCATCAGCGCCAGAATAACAGGCATCGGGAAACCGAAAATCAAATCCAGCGCGTTGAGCAATACGGTGTTGCGTAGCGCGTCGCCGAAACGGCGATGCGAGAAGACCTTAAGAAAGTTATTAAACCCAACCCATTCGGAGCCGAACACGCCCTTGAGGATCTTATATTTCTCAAACGCCGCTAAAAGCCCGAAATAGGAACCATACTTAAACAGGAACAGAAAGCACATCGGAATTGCAAGCATCACGTAAAGCTGCCAGTACGTCCGCATGGGGCGACCGCACGATTTCCTGCGCATAAGGTTCGGCTGCAAAGAAGACGTGCTTTTCATCTGTACGCGAACGCTCCTTCCATGCATGACGGTACGGAGGTGTACCTTTGCCGGTCGCGCCTCAGGGTATATCGCGGGCTGCGCGTGATGAAATTGCCGCGGATTCGGGCGGTGATTGGCTGTGAAACCTTCAAACGGCCGGACCTCCAAAACAAACAAGTCAAGAGCCTATTCAGCATTCTTCTGCCTATACTATACCGTTGCGCCCAGAACGAATCCATCGAATATCAACCAATAATCATGCGAAAACTACTATTTATATTTGCATCAGATAGCAAATATGTATGATATTCTGCCATTTTAGCGATACCTATCGCATTCTTTTCTATATTATTTATGATAGATGGTTGAAATTGCCTACAATATCTGCTACAGTACGCGCAGGGAGTGAAGAATATGGCCAGACGCGCGCGGCAGATCATTGAGTACCGGGTTTATGAATTGAGCATCGGTTTCCCGGTGTTGCTCCTGGACGGCGAGCAATGGCATATCTCCGATATTAAAAGCAAACGGCTGCATTTTCACAATTGCCTGGAAATCGGCGTTTGCCATACAAACTCCGGTACATTGCTGGTACGCGATGAACCGCATACATTCCACGCCGGAGACGTTACATTATTGCCGCAGCATGTGCCGCATACGACATATTCGTCGCGGGGCATGACGAGCTTATGGAGCTATTTGTTTGTAGATCTCCGTGAACTTCTCTCGGAGGTGCTGCATACGAATGAAGATTTCGAGCTTTCCGCTTTCGATCCTTGCAACTTCATCCACTTGTTCAAAAAAGATGAATACCCCAAGATCCATTTCCTGGCGTCCAGCATCATAGACGAATTGAAAACCCAGCAGGCGCATTATCAGGAGTCGACCAAAGGCCTGCTGGTTTCATTGTTTTTTGAGATCACGCGCACACTGAAAGCCAGCACAAACACCCCGCCGGTGAAAAAGCGCAAGGACACCCTGGTGCTGACGCCTGCGTTGAACTATATCAACGACAATTATATGCGAAAGATCACCGTGGATGAATTGGCTGAGATGTGCCATTTGTCCACGACGCATTTCCGGCGCTTGTTTTTCTCCATCATGGGATCCAATCCGCATAATTTCATCAACCAAACCCGTGTTTCCAGGGCCTGCACCATGCTGCAAACCACCGACAACGCGATCCTGAGCATCGCCGAGACCGTTGGATTTGTATCGGTCTCCAGCTTTAACCGCTGCTTTCAGCAGATGATCGGGATGACGCCGCGCCAGTACCGCAACCCCGAGCGTCAGGATCACAAACCGCAGCGCCCGCAGAGTATTGTACAGTACCGCGGCTGGCAAGCGCCGGACCTGTAAAAAGGAGAACTGCTATGCCGCCGGCCATCACGCGCAAGACGAAGATCACTGGAATCCCTGACAGCAGCGCCGTACACAGCGCCGCGCGCCATCTGCTGCGCGACATCCGCTCCGTTTGCCTGCCGAGCCCCGCGGAAGGGTCTGCCATTGCGTTGTACGGCGACGGCGCACTGGCCGCGGAGACGTTCAGCCTACGCTCAGGCGGGGATACGCTGGAACTGCGGGCGCGGGACGAGCTGGGCTTCGTTTACGGTCTGTATGAAATAAGCCGCCGCATTCTCGGCGTGCACGACCTGTGGTTCTGGAACGACCAGGCGTTCACACCCCGGGAATCCCATCCTGTCGGGCAGGATTTCACGTTCCAGTCCCAGCCCTTTGCCGTGCGGCTGCGGGGATGGTTTTTAAACGACGAGGTGCTGCTGCAAGCCTGGCACCCAGACGGCAGCGAAGCCCTTCCCTGGGAGATGGCGTTTGAGGCGCTACTGCGTCTGGGCGGCAATATGGTCATCCCCGGCACGGGCGCAAACGCGCACCGATACCGCCGCCTCGCAAGCGATATGGGCCTGTATATCACCCACCATCACGCGGAGCCGCTGGGCGCGCCGATGTTTGCCGAAAGATACCCGGCGCTGACCGCCTCCTATGCGGAGCACCCCGGGCTGTTTGAGAAACTCTGGCAGGAGGGGATCGACGGTCAGAAGAACGACAAAGTCGTTTGGAATCTGGGCTTTCGCAGGCAGGGGGACCGGCCGTTCTGGGAGGACGATCCCCGGTATACCGCGCCCGAAGCGCGGGGCAAACTGATCGGCGAGTTGATCGAAAAACAGCACCGCATGGTGCTTTCGGCCCGCCCGGACGCGCAGTGCTGTACCAACCTTTACGGCGAGGTGCTGGAGCTGTACCGGCAGGGGTATATCGAGATTCCCGACGGCGTGATCAGAATCTGGGCGGACAACGGCTACGGCAAAATGGTTTCGCGCAGGCAGGGCAACCATAACCCGCGGCTGCGCTCGCTGCCGGAGAAGGACGGCGGCAGGCACGGGCTTTACTACCACGTATCGTTTTACGATCTGCAGGCGGCCAACCACATCACGATGCTCGGCAACCCGCCAGATTTCGTGAAAGGGGAATTATCCCATGCGCTGGCGCTGGGCGCGGACGAATACTGGATCGTCAACTGCTCCAATATCAAGCCGCACGTCTATTACCTGGACTTCGCCGCGCAACTGTGGAAAACGGGCGTGGTCGACTGCAAGGCGCAGCAGGCCGCCTATGCCGCGCGGTATTACGGCGTAAAGTACGCGGACGCCGTCTCCGCGTGCTTTGATTCCTTCTTCCGCCATGCCGTGCGTTACGGGCCGCACGGGGACGACGCGGCGGGCGACCAGTATTACAACTACGCCGCCCGTATCCTGGCGTCGGCGTACATGCGCGGCGGCGACGTAGCCGAAGCGCTTCGCTGGGCGTCGGACGCGGATACGCTGCGCGGGCAGGCGGAGCGGATCCTCGCCGTCTGCGAACAGGCGTCCGGCGGGTACGCCGAGCACATGGCATTATGTGAACAAACCCGGCAGAAGATGCACGGTCCGGCACGTGAGTTATTCAGTAATTCTTTGCTGCAGCAAGCGGATATTCTGCGAGGCTGCGCCCTTGGCGCGAAGCTTGCCTGCCAAAGCCTGCTCGCGGCGATGGACGGGGACTACAAACAGGCGTTTTTCCTCGCGGGTAAAAGCCAACGGGCTTACCGGTGGGCGAACGCCGAAATGCGCAGATGCGAGCGTGGCAAAATGGAAAGGGTTTTTTGGAAACGACTGCCTGACCGATATCGGGCGCAGCGCGTGGGTGATGCGTTCCCTGATGGGATTCCTTCGCAACCGGGGCGACGGCCCGCATTTCTTCGCCTGGCAGCGCGAGTTTTTATACACGCCGGGGGAGGCGCGCGTGCTGCTGATTACAAACATGGAGAAAATCTTGGACGACGACCGGCTGTTTTCGCTGATGGATGGGAATTATGACCCGGACGCGTGAATGCAGGCGCTGCCCGGATGAAAACACACAGGACGGGATGCGGCTGCGTGAGATCCTCGGGGAGCGAATACGGCTCCTGCCCGAAGATGAGAAGGCATCCGGCGCGGAGTATGCGCAAAGGCTTTCGCTCTGTGAGAGCTGTGATCAGCTCAATAGCGGCACCTGTATGCAATGCGGCTGTTACGTGGAGCTGCGCGCGGCTAAACGCCGGATGCACTGCGCGCATCCAAAACCAAAATGGTAATCTATTATTGAAAGGAAGCGGCATATGATCAACATCAAATTGGACGCAAACCAAACACTTGGAACCATCAACAAAAACATCTACGGGCATTTTTCGGAGCACCTGGGGCGCTGTGTCTATCAGGGGTTGTACGTGGGCGAGGATTCCCCCATCCCCAACGTGAAGGGCATGCGCAGCGACGTGGTCGAGGCATTAAGGCACATCCGCGTGCCCGTGCTGCGCTGGCCGGGCGGCTGCTTTGCCGACGAGTATCACTGGGAGGACGGCATCGGCCCCAAAGAAACCCGCAAGCGCATGGTGAACACCCACTGGGGCGGCGTGGTGGAGGACAACTCCTTCGGCACGCACGAGTTTATGGAGCTGTGCGCACAAATCGGCTGCGAACCCTACGTCAACGGCAACGTGGGCTCAGGCACCGTGCGCGAGATGGCCGAGTGGGTGGAATACGTAAACTCCGACGGCGATTCCACCGTGGTCAAACGCCGCTGGGCCAACGGGCGCAAGGAAAGCTTCGGCGTAAAATACTGGGGCGTGGGCAACGAAAACTGGGGCTGCGGCGGCAATATGCTGCCGGAGTACTACGCCAACGAATATCGCCGCTATCAAACCTACTGCCGCAATTACGGCGAGCACAAGCTGTATAAAATCGCCTGCGGTCCGGGCACGCCCGATACGGAGTGGACCGATACGGTGATGAAGATGGCGCACGATAAAATGGACGCGCTGACGATGCACTACTACACCGTGCCCACCGGCGTTTGGACGGACAAGGGCAGCGCAACGGATTTTGACGAGGCGATGTATTATCAAACCCTGTACGGCGCGTTAAAAATGGAAGACATCATGCAGGGCCACCTCGCCGTGATGGACAAGTATGACCCCGAACACCGCGTGGGGTTGATCGTGGACGAATGGGGCGTCTGGCACAACGTGGAGCCGGGCACCAACCCCGGTTTCCTCTACCAGCAGAACACCATGCGCGACGCGCTGGTCGCCTCGCTGACGCTGGATATCTTCAACAAGCACTGCGACCGCGTGGTGATGGCCAACCTCGCCCAGACCGTCAATGTCCTGCAGGCCGTGATTTTAACCGAGGGCGGCAAAATGGCGCTGACCCCGACCTACCACGCGTTCGATCTGTACAAGGCGCACCAGGGCGCGGCGCTTGTGGCGCACACGCTGAAAACCCCCGAAAACAGCGGCGTGCCTCAAATCAGCCTGACGGCGTCGAAGAAGGACAACGTCCTCACCGTTACGCTGTCAAATACCGCGCTGCATAATCCGGCCGAAATCCGCCTGCAGCCGGGCGCACAGGTGAAAACCGCCGCCGGGCGGTTGCTGACGGGCGAAATGAACGCGTACAACGATTTTGACAGCCGGCCTGTAAAAATCAAGAAACTCAGCGGCATCTCCGTCTCGCCGGACGGCGTAACATGCGCGCTGCCGCCCTGCAGCGTAGCAGAACTTACCCTGACGCTGTAAGGGACGTTCAGGTCCCCTGCACTCTGCAAAACAAAACCCCCGATTCGTTCCGGACCGGGGGCTTTGTTATCGGGATTGCCGGATATTCTCCGACGGCGGGAGCGAAAGCGAACGGTTGAAAATAAATCCAAAATGCAGTATGCTGAGCAAAAGCGACACGCTCCGCAACATCATATCCAAGAGAGGAAGAGAGAGCTTGAAGCGCCGACCATATCTTCAACTCATCATTTTAGGAATCGCCTGCGCCGTCCTGCTTGCGGGCTGTACCGGGACGCAGGACGTCCAAAGCCAGGGAAACGAAACAAGCCTGCTGCTGGGTTTTTCGCAGCTCGGCTCGGAGAGCGGCTGGCGGCTTGGCAACACCAGGGACATCCATGAAGCGGCGCAGCGCGCGGGCGTGCAACTGATGTTTGAAAACGCCGAGCAGAAACAGGAAAACCAGATCAAGGCCATCCGCTCGTTCATCGCTTATCAAGTGGACGTAATCGCCTTTGCGCCAAACGTCGAGGACGGATGGGACAACGTGCTCACGGAGGCGAAAGCCGCGGGCATCCCCGTGCTGGTCACCGACCGCCAGATCAACACGGCGGACGAGAGCCTGTACGCCGGCTTTGTCGGCTCGGATTTCGAGGCGGAAGGCATCCGGGCGGCGGAATTCCTGCTTGAGAAAATGAACGGCGCGGGGCACGTAAACATCGTGGAGATCTCCGGGACCATCGATTCCACGCCCATGCGGCAGCGCGCGTCCGGGTTCCGAAGCGTTTTGGAAGGCGACGGCCGCTTCACGATCATCGAGAGCATCTCGGGCGATTTCCTCCGCTCCAAGGGCAAGGAATGCATGCGGGAGCTGCTTGCGCGCCACGATACCATCGACGTGCTGTATTCCCACAACGACGAGATGACTTTCGGCGCGATCGAAGCCATCGAGGAAGCCGGACTGGTACCGGGGAAGGATATCGTCATCATCACGGTGGACGGCGAACAGGAGGCCATCGGCCTGCTCATCGAGGGGAAGATCAACTGCGTGGTGGAGTGCACGCCGCTGATCGGCGACGTGATCATGGAGCTGGCGAAAAAACTGGCGGCCGGCGAGCCGATTCCGTGGGAGACCTATTCCGTGGAGGTGACGTTTTCCGAGTTCGACGATGACCTGGATGCGCTGCCGCCGAGGGGATACTGACAGATGCTCTCTGTTTTACAAAGGATATCCAACCGCCTGCGCGTCGGCAACAGCCTGGCGAACCGGATACAGTTCAGCTTTATCGTGATCATGATCCTCATGCTGATCCCGGCGATCTCCAGCATCATCATGATGAACAACTACGCAAACTCCTACCACCAGGCCATCATGCAGATGGACCGGGTGGCATCGGTCAAGCCCGTGGTGAACACCGAGATTCCCGACGAGATGTTCCGTATCGTGGCCGGGATGACGAAGTTTGAGGAAGGGCAGCAGTACGAACTGCTCGACGAAGTGAACCAGACGCTTGAATCCCTGACCAAGACCGCGACGGGCGGCGGCTCGGTGGAGCTCAACGTCGCGCGGCGCACGATGGACACGCTGAAAACCTATATCGACCGCATGGGCGGGCAGATCGCGGGCGGCTCCCTGGTATCGGAAAACGAAGCGCTGCTCGAAGAGGTCCGCAGCGTCGCGTCCCTTGTGGGCGATATGCTGGAGAAATACATCACGGTGGAGATCTCGGCGGCCACGCATACAAGCCAGCTCCTGCAGCAGCGGCTTTCGCTGGTCATGTGGCTGCTGGCCGTGTTGCTGCTTTCCACCATCGTATTCGCGGTGCTGGCGCAGCGTTCGCTTTCGCGGGCCGTCAGCCGGCCGATCACGAAACTGGAGAGCATGGCCGCCTCCATCGCCGAGGGCGATCTGCAGGCGCGCGTGGAGAAGCCGAGCGTCACGGAACTGCAGGGGCTGACCGACAGCCTGAACATCATGGCGGTCAAGCTGCAGCAGCTCATCGACGAAAACCGCCGGGAGCAGGAAAACCTGAAGCGCAGCGAGCTGCGCACCCTGCAGGCGCAGATCACGCCGCATTTCTTGTACAACACGCTGGACGCCATCGTATGGCTGGCGGAAGCCGGACGCACCGAGGAAGTCATCCACGTGACCGAGGCCATGAGCGATTTCTTCCGCATCTCCATCTCGCAGGGGCGGGACTGGATTCCGCTGTCCGACGAGGTGAAGCACCTGCAGGGCTACCTGACCATCCAGAAGATCCGCTACCGCGACATCCTGGATTACCAAATCGATATCCCCAAAGAACTCTATGATAAAGAAATACTGAAACTGCTGTTGCAGCCGCTGGTGGAAAACGCGATCTACCACGGCGTGAAGCACCGGCGCGGCAAGGGCTGGGTGCGGATCGCGGCGCGGGAGAAGGACGGGCGGATGGAACTGTCGGTCGCCGACAACGGCGCGGGCATGACGCCCGAACGGCTCAGGCAGGTGCGCGAGAGTCTGGCGTCGGACGCGTCCGATCCGATCGAGCACCCGTTCTTCGGCCTGATCAACGTCAACAAGCGCATCCAGCTGTATTATAACCAGCAGAAAGGCTTGCAGATCGACAGCGACGAGAACGGTACGACGGTCCGGCTCAGCGTGCCCTTTGGGAGGGGTGGCAATGTTCAAGGTGTTTCTGGCTGACGATGAGATCGTCGTCCGGGAAGGCATACGCAATAATTTCCCCTGGGAGGAAACGGAGTTCTCTCTGGTCGGCGAGGCGTCGGACGGGGAAATGGCGCTTTCGATGCTGCAGGATATCAGGCCCGATATCCTGATCACCGATATCCGCATGCCGTTCATGGACGGCCTGGAGCTTTGCCGCGCCCTGAGCGTGACGATGCCGTGGATGTATATCATCATCATCTCGGGACACGACGATTTTACCTACGCCAAGGAGGCGATCTCCATCGGCGTGAAGGAATACCTGCTCAAACCCGTCAGCGTCCAGGAGCTCCGCCGGGTGCTCGCCCGCATCGGCGACGTGCTGCGCACGGAAAAGCTCCAGCAGGCGAACCTACGCATCTACCGCGACCAGCTGGCATCCTCAAACGTTCTGCTGAAACAAAAACTGCTGAGCGATCTGCTTTCGGGCGTGCCGGAACCAGACATCGTTAAACGTGCGCGCTCGCTGCAGACCAGCCTGACCGCCAAGCGTTACCTCGTCATGCTCATCGACCCGGGGCAGGAAACAGCCCAGGCGGAAGACCTGCGTTCCGCCGAGAGCGTGATCCTGCGCCTGACCAACAGCTCCGGCGGCGCGGCGTATATGTGCCAGCTGCAGGGGCGCTTTGTGCTGCTTGTGATGGGCGACGACGACACCGACGTGGAAGAGCGCACCTACGGGCTGGCGCAGTCGGTGATGTACGATATCGAGCAGAACACGCCGCTGAAACCCCTGGTCGCCATCGGCACGACCGTGAGTGCGCTGAAAAGCGCGCCGGCGTCGTATCAGGACGCGTGCTCGCTGCTTATCACGATGCACGAATCCGGGGAAAGCAACCGGGACCGCCGGATCGTCGGGATGCTTGACATCGCGCCGGCGGAAAGCCTTTCACTGATGGACGTTAAAATGCCCAGGATATACGAGCGCGTCCGCCACGCCAACCTCGCGGATGTCGACGACATCCTATCCACCTTCATCGACGAACTTGGCGCTACGGCGGCCAAGAGCAAGCTGCTGATCAACTACCTGTTCGTGGATATCGTGCTGGTCGCCTCCCGGATCGTGCGCGACTGCGGCGGCGTGCCCCAGGAGGTGATCCCCGCGGCCTTCCAGGACGAGGGCAAGACGGCGGTCACCATCAACGTGGACGAAACGCTGGCTTTAGCCAGGGAAGTCCTATCCAAAGCCCTGGAATTCCGCGACGAGCAGGGCTCCGGGCGCTACGGCATGGTGCTGCGCAAGGCCAAAGCCTTCATCGGCAAACACTACTTCGACCCCGAGCTCACCCTGCGGCAGGTCGCGGGCGAGGTGGCGCTTTCCAACAACCATTTCTGCACGGTCTTCTCCCAGGAAACGGGTGTGACGTTTACGGAGTACATCACGGCGCTGCGCATCGAAAAGGCCAAGGAACTGCTGCGCGACAAGCAGATGCGCACCTCCGACGTCGCGGCGAGCGTCGGGTATAACGACCCGCATTATTTCAGCTACCTGTTTAAAAAATACACGGACATGTCCCCCCGGGATTTCCGCAAATCGGACATATCGTAAAATATCGGTCGATTGTAAAATGAAGTTGGACACTCAGTGGAAAGGAAAACCACAGTAAATTGGGCCGTGTGGTAGAATGGGCGTTACCAAACA
>JAFGGL010000040.1 GCA_016930575.1 Clostridiales bacterium
CCCAGCGCGATAAACAGCCCGATGGTCGCAAGCGCCGGAGTCATCGACGGGAGGATCAGTTTATAGAAGATGGTGAAATCGCCGGCGCCGTCGATCTTTCCGGATTCGGTGATCTCATGCGGGATGGCCTTGACGAAGTTTTTCATCAGAATGATGAGCCACGGATTCATCAGCAGCGGCAGGAGAACGGCCAGGTAGTTGTCCTTGAGGCCGTACATTTTGACCATGACGTAGTAAAACGGCACCAGTCCGGCGGTAAACAGTGACGTGAAGTAGATGAAAAACGAGATCTTGTTGCGAAGCTGGAAGTCTTTGCGCTGCAGGGCGTAGCCGGTCATGGAAACCACGAACAGGCCGACCAGGGTGCCGATCAGCGTCATACAAATGGTCACGATGTAGGAGCCGATCAAAAGATCAGGGTTTTGCAGGATCAGGTTATAGGACCGGAGGGATACCTCCGGCGGCCATAAAGCAAAACCGGTGCGGCGTATAGCTGATTCAGCGGAAAAAGAAGACGAGATGATCAACCAGAACGGAATGATACAGGCGACTGCGAACAGAGTTACAAAAACGTAGGTGAACCCTCGGATTGTACGGTCCGTCCAGTCGATTTTCAAATGCTTGAATTTGTTTACCGAAGCTTTTGCCATACTCTTCTCCTTTCTAGAACAGCGCGTAGTCCGGCTCGATACGGCGGACGACCGTGTTGGCGACCAACACGATGCCGAATCCGACCACCGACTGGAACAATCCGACGGCGCTGCCCTGGGAGAAGTTGAAGTTATTCATGAGCGCGCGGTAAACATAGGTTTCGATGATATCGGTCGTTTTGAAAAGCACAGAGTTGTTGCCGACAAGGTTATAGAACAGTCCGAAATTGCCGCGTATGATGCCGCCCATGGCAAACAGGAGCAGGATGATGACTGTCGGTTTCAAGCTGGGAAGCATGATATAGCGAATGCGCTGGAAGCCGTTGGCTCCATCTACCGTGGCGGCTTCGATCATCGATTCATCGATAGAGGTGATGGCCGCAAAGTAGATGATCGTGCCGTACCCGGTGGTTTGCCACAGGTTGACGGCCACGATGATGAACGGCCACGCGCCGGCCTGTGAATATAACTTAGGCATGATGCCGCCCGTTGTGCGGACTATGGAGGAGATGAAGCCGTAATCATAATTGATCAGGTTATACACCAGCAGGCTGACCAGAACCGGCGATATAAAGTACGGAAGGAACATCATGGACTGGGTCAGCTTTTTAAATCTGTGGGACTGCACCTCATTGAGCAGGATCGCAAACGCGATCTGGAAGAAATTGCCCAGCAGGATGAACGCCAGGTTGAACAGGATGGTGTTGCGCAACAAAAGCGTCAACTGGCCTGAAGTGAAAAGGAAGGCGAAATTCTTGAAGCCGATGTACGGACTGCCGAAAATGCCTTTGACATAGTTAAACTTCGTAAACGCTATGTAGCTGTAGGGCATCGGGATATAAGAAAAAGAAATAAAGAATAAAATCGCGGGAAGGCACATAAACAGCAGCGTCTTGTTTTGCCGTGTGTTTTTCCACAGAGAGGTCTTCCTGACCGTAACCGGCAATGCGTCCGTCGCGGCTTTCTTCTTTCGGAACAGTGCCCTCTGCAATAAACTCACCCCGATTTTGTAAACGTTTTCTTGAATCTCAATATACCGTACCCATTTCCGTTTGTCAACAGCTTTTTGTATGTTTTGGAATTATTATATTTGTTTGTATACATGATTTTAAAGAAACGGGTTTATCTCAACGGTATTCATGTGTTTTCCCCGTATGTATCTTCCACGCATTTCCAATGTGCCCGCGCACATTTTGAAATACGTTTACACAACGTATTGCATTTCTCACAATTCAATAGTAAAATATAACCGCTGTATTTTCACGC
Source organism: Clostridiales bacterium (assembly GCA_016930575.1). GTDB lineage: Bacteria > Bacillota > Clostridia > Christensenellales > Aristaeellaceae > CAXXOK01. Next base: position 1,917 of record JAFGGL010000040.1, read on the forward strand.
CGCGGAATCAGGCGGCTGATTGCGCCCCGTATCCGGGGAAAAGGATGCCGGCCGGTACCGGGCAAAACGAAGGAGCGTTATGCAAACCAGCAAAATCAACATCTTTGATATCGCGAAAGAGGCGGGCGTTTCCATCGCCACGGTTTCGCGTGCGCTCAGCGATACGCCGAACCTGAATTCCGCCAAGCAGCGGAAAGTACTCGAAGTCGTGCAGAAGTACAACTACAAGCCCAGCGTCGCGGCAAGCGGATTGAACAAGGGGCACTCCAAACTCATCAGCATCGGCCTGCCCGAGATCGCCCATCCGTTTTACAGCGAGTTGTTTTCTGCAGCTGCGGACGAAGCCAGGTCCAACGGCTATTCGCTGATCCTTTCCCGTATCCCCGACAGCAGCAGCGGATATCAGACGTTTCTGGACCAGCTGATCGAGCGCCGGCCCGACGGGGTGATCCTTGCCGGCGGCATGGTGGAAGACGACAAGGAAAAAGACAGGCTGACGGTGCTCAACCATCTGCGCAACTATATGCCCATCGTGCTCATCGGCGATCCGCTGGAAAGCTTCCCCTGCGTTTGTATCTCCGGCGATATGCGCGAAAGCGCCACCATGACCGTGCGGCACCTGCACGCCCTGGGGCATAAGCGTATCGCCTTTCTGGGCGGCAAACGGCAGAAGCGCGGCTCCTCCAAACGCGAGCAGGGGTACCATGACGAGATGATCGCGCTCGGGCTTGAGGAAAACATCTGCGTCCGGCTGGAATCCGGCTATTCGCTGGAGGACGGCGCCCTGGGAATCCATAAACTGCTTTCGGAGTTCAACGAGAAAACGAGGCCCACGGCCGTCATTGCGATCAACGACCTGGTCGCCATGGGCATCCTGCGGCAGCTCAACAACATGGGAATCAGCGTGCCCGCCGATATAGCGGTCGTCGGCTGCGACAACCAGTTTTTCACGGCCTACACCAATCCCCCGCTGACGACGATCGACCTGCACATCAGCGACCTTGGCAGGCGCGCGATGACGCACCTTTTGCACTGGGAAAAGGGGCAAAGCTTTCATCACATCATTAAAACAGATCTCGTCGTGCGCGAATCCTGCGGCGTCAAGCTGGGGCGGCGGAAGATACTGTAACGCATAAGCAAACGCGCGGGCTTTCGCCCGCGCGTTTTTTTGTTGCTTGAAATCTGTTTCGGCATCTACTCCAACGGAACCAGCCGCAGGGAGAACGTGAAGCCCGTTTCGCTCAGGCGGTAACGCTCCGCCAGCTCCGGCCCGCAGCTGTTGGAGCCGACGCCGCTTTGCCTGTAATCCAGGCACAGCACGGTATGTCCGCTTTCCTCAAGTTCATAGTTGTGCGCTTTTTCCGCCAGTTCCTCCTGCGTATAGGGCGACAGGTTCATGGAGAACGGCGCGCCCGACAGCGCGCACAGCCCCGCGCCCCGTGCGTCCGTGACCTTCACGTAGTCGCAGCTGAAATGGCTGCCGTTTTCCTGCGGCTTGATGTAATCCTCATGGTTCTCCGCCGCAGACGTAGTATACAGCCCCAGGCGCGCGCCATGGTGCATGTCGCTGTAGCTTTCCCACGGCCCAAAGCCGTAGTATTCCGCTCTGCCGCAATCCTTGGGCAGGAACAGGCGGACGCCGAAGCGCGGCAGCCACGGCATGTCCGCGTTGCGCTCCACGGTAAAGTGCAGCTTTGTCTCGCCGTTGTTATTCACGGTGAAGTTCGCGCCGATGCGCGCGATCCACTGGCGGTACACGGCGGCCAGCACGATTTCAGCGGTGATGGCAACAGTATCGCCGTTTTTCGCGGCCGCGGTCTCCGCGACGCGTGTTTGCGGGCGGTCATAACCGGCCTTTTGCCATTCGTTTCGGATGATCCGGTCGTTGTCGATCGGCGCTCGCCAGATATTGTATGCCATCGGCGCGGCCAGCAGTTCGTCCCCCGCGAAGACCATGCTGTCAAACAATCCCCTGCCTTTGGAAAACCGGTAGCAAAAGCGCTCTCCCGTGATCACGAAATGCGTCTTCGTCTCCTCCAACGCAAGCTCTCCGCCGCCCGTTCCGGGAAGTTCCGGCGCGACCCGCGCCTCCCGCAGCGTGAGCTGGTCAAAACCAAGCTCGTGTTCCGCGGGCATCAGCGGTTGCTCCGTTTTGCTCGTATAAAACAAGTTGAGCAGCACCGCGCCGTCATCAGGCACGCCCGCCGGCAAGCGGATCTCGGCGCTCCCGTGCGGCGGTATGTGCGGAAGCGCGAGCGTGCCCTCCGCAGCCGTTTTGCCGTCCCGTACGATTTCATAACGGCATACCAGATATTCGTCGGCATAGAGGAAATCCATGCGGCTGGTCAGTTCGACAACGGTGTCGTCCCCTTGTTTCAACCTGGCATACAGCGGGCGGATGACGTTCTTGAACTCCCGAAAACCCGTGTGCGGCCTGCGGTCGGGGAAAACAAGCCCGTCCATGCAGAAGTTGCCGTCGTGCGGATACTCCCCGAAATCGCCGCCGTAGCCGTATTTCGGCTTTCCGTCCGCCGTTTTCCCTCTATACACAGCGTGGTCGCAGAATTCCCACACGAATCCGCCGCAGAAACCGTCATAGCGGTCGATCAGCTCCTGGTAGTCCTGCGCGTCTCCCGGGCCGTTTCCCATTGCATGGATATATTCGCACAGCATAAGCGGGCGGGGATCATGCCGCTCCGTGAAATATTGTTCGATCTCCTCGGTGGAAGCATACATGCGGCTGTTGATGTCCAGCATCGAGGTGTCGCTGTCGTTCTGCGCGTAGAACATCCCCTCGTAATGGCAGAGACGGGAGGGATCATACTGCTTTACCCAGCGCCCGGCCTTTTCAAACGCCGGGCCGAAGCCCGCTTCGTTGCCCAGCGACCACATCACGACGCAAGCATGGTTTTGGTCGCGCTTCACGTTGCGCTGCACGCGATCCATGATGGCGTCGTCGAATATGGGGTCCCTGGGAGCGATGTTGAATGCCTTCTTCAGCTGCTCCCGGTTTTCAAACAGCTCCGGGTAAAGCATCACCGTGCCATGCGTTTCTATATCGCTTTCGGACACAATATAGAACCCGTACTTATCGCACAGTTCCGGCATCCGCGGCGCGTTGGGGTAGTGGCTGGTGCGGATGGCGTTGACGTTGTGCTGTTTCATCATCCGCAGATCACGCGTAAGCTGCGCCGGGCTGACCGTATATCCGGTCACGGGGTCTGAGTCGTGGCGGTTCACCCCCCGGAATTTGACCGGCTTTCCGTTGAGCAGCACCACGCCGCCTTCCACGCGAATCTCACGGATGCCGACCTTCTGGGCGATGACTTCTTCATCCGTTTGAATCACCAGCGTATAGAGCCAAGGGGTCTCCGCCGTCCACAGCAAGGGGCGTTCTACACGAAAACCCTTGCCGTCCGAGGCTTTCCGGCGCGCCAGCCGCGCTCCGTCCGGCGCGTACAACGTCAGTATCGGGTCTAAATCCTGCGCGCTGCATTGGAGCGATACCGAAATCCCGGCTTCCGTATCCCGTATTGCCGTATGAACGAAGAAATCCTCCACGTGCTTTCCGCGGCGCTCCAGAATGTACACGTCGCGGAAAATGCCGGACATCCGCAGCTTGTCCTGGTCCTCCAGATAGCTCCCGAAGCACCACTTGAGCACCCGAACCTCCAGCGTGTTTTCGCCGTCTGTAACCAGATCGGTAACGTCAAACGCGCTGGTGGAATGCGACACCTGCGAAAACCCGGCGAACGCGCCGTTCACGTACAGGTAAAGGCAGCTGTCCACGCCCTCGAAATGCAGCTGATAGCGGCGGTATTCTTGTTTGCGCAGTGCAAACGTCCGCCGATACACCCCGACCGGATTATCCGAAGGCACGAAAGGCGGATCGTAGGGAAAAGGATAACGGGCATTGGTATACTGATGCGCGTCATACCCCTGCGTCTGCCATACCGAAGGCACGGGAATCCGCTCCGTACAGGTCACGGCGTCCGGCATCGCTGCATAGCTTGGAAAATATACGAAGTTCCACATGCCGTTTAATAGCGTCATGCGGCCGGACGCTTCCCGTTCGCCACGCAAGGCGGTCTCCTCGTCCTGATACGGTATAAAATACGAGCGCGGCGGCAGGGTGTTGACGTGCAGGGTCTTTGAGTTTTCGTGATAGGAGAGCATGCATTTTACCTCTTCTTTAGTTGAATCACATTCCAGCTGAACGCGGGTAGAACAACGGACATCCTGCCTGCGTCCGTCGCGCCCAAATCGCCTTTGACGGGGACGACGGTATCGGGTGCGGTTTCGGTATTCACGGCGTTCGCGCCGTCGTGATGCAGCACGCTGTGCCCCGTCACCTGCAGGTCGCCAAACGCCCGCAGGTCCGCCTGCAGCCGGATATCGTCGGTAAGGTCGCGGTTGACGGCGAAGATCGTCAGACCCCCGTCGTCTGCAAGCGCCGCTGCGGCGTCCAGTATCGGTACTTCGTCAAAATCCTTGCAGGCGTATGACGGACACTCGATCAAGGGCTGCAGCGATACGCCGCGCCCGAACGCGGATGCCTGCATCAGCGGGTAGAAGATCGTCTGCGCCCACACGCCGCCGCCTTCGCGTGTCATGATCGGGGCGATGACGTTGACAAGCTGCGCCATGCAGGCGACCTTCACGCGGTCGGCGTTGCGCATCAATGTGATCAGCATCGCGCCAACGAGCAAAGCGTCCTCGAAGGTGTAGACGTCTTCCAGCAGCGGCAGCGCGCGGCCCCAGCGATCGCTTTTGTACAGCGCCCGGTCCTGTTCGCTGGAATGGAACCACACGTTCCACTCGTCAAACGAGAGATGGATCTTCTTCTTGCTTTTCTTCTTCGCGCCCACGGCGTCGCAGATGGACGCGACCTCCCTGATGAACAGGTCCATCTCCATGCTGCGCGCCAGAAAATGCGGCGTGTCGCCCGCCCTGTTTTCATAGTAGCGGTGCAGGCTCAGATAATCCACGTTGTCGTAGCATTCGCTGAGCACCTCGTATTCCCAGCCGCCGTAGGTCGGTATCTCGCGCGAGGAGGAGCCGCAGGCGACCAGCTCGATGCCCGGGTCCACCCATTTCATCAGCTTGGCCGCTTCGTTGGCTGCGCGCCCGTATTCGTACGCGGTCTTTTTACCCATCTGCCACGGGCCGTCCATCTCGTTTCCAAGGCACCACAGCTTGATGCCGAACGGATCCTTCGCGCCGTTTTTCACGCGCAGGTCGCTGTAATAACTGCCCGAGGGATGGTTGGCGTATTCCACAACGCTACGCGCTTCGTCCGGCCCGCGCGTGCCGAGGTTGACGGCGTACATCACTTCGGTATCGGCGGCTTTGGCCCAATCCGCAAACTCATGCAGGCCGACTTCGTTGGTCTCGGTGGTGAACCATGCCAGATCCAGCCTATGCGGCCGCCGGTCGCGCGGGCCCACGCTGTCCTCCCAGTTGAAGCCCGAGACGAAGTTGCCGCCGGGATAACGCACGATCGGAACGCCCAGTTTCTTCACCATCCCGATCACGTCGCGGCGGAAACCGTTTGCGTCGGCGGTGGGATGCGACGGCTCATAAATGCCGCCGTACACCGCGCGGCCCAAGTGCTCGATAAAGCTGCCGTAGATCCGCCTGTCGATCTCCCCGATGCGGAAATCCTTATCCAAAATCATGCTTGCCGTTTTCATACAAGATCCTCCCTATTGATATTATACCTTCACAGCCCAGGTAAATGATGAATAAAGAACTTGTGCGATGCCAAGTTGAATTTTCATCAGGTCGTGTTTGCGGGAGCCGAAGTAGTAGCAGCGCTACATTGAGGTTCCCGCAGGCGCAAGATGGTGGAAATACGACTGGCAGCGTGCAAGGGACTTCATCAGCATTTACCTAGTAAATATCGTTCCCGGTGGCCGCCGCTCCACGTTCGGCGCGTGTTCAAAGCGCTGCAGACAGGCCTGTGCGCTTCACCGATCAGCACGGCTTTGATTCCGCGTCGACCCAAGTTCGATCCCCATGTACGTCTTGAGCATCGCTTATCCTTTCTCAGGCAGAAAACAGCGCATCGGGGAGACGCCGCGGTTGGCCCACGCAAAATAAGGAATCAATATGATATCGCAATCGCTTGTCTGCGGCGGCTTGGATGAATACAGCTGCCCCGTGTCCGCCGTGCGGCAGCCCGCCGTGCGCAGTTTGGGGACGCCGCCGATGCTGTCCGACACCAGCACCTCGACAGGCGCGCCGCGGGTCACGGACAAGCCGAGTACGTCCCCGTCGTTGTCCACGCCTTCCGCACAGTATACCAGCGGACCGCGCATGAACGCAATCCTTCCCGAATCCCCGGCGATGTTTTTGTTCGGATACACGCGCCGCGGCTTCATATCGATCTCCACGGTCACGGTATCGCCGTTTCGAAGGGCGTTGAGGTACGCATACCCCTCTCTGAAGATATGATATGCCGGTTCGCCGTTGAGCAGTATCCTGTTGTGCAAACTCCAGGCCGGAATCCTGACGGCCAGGCAGATTTTGCGCCCGTCTTCGGCCTTCGCGAGACGATAGGTCAGCGTGCCGCCGACGGGATAATCCGTCGTCAGCGTGATCATCGCCCCGTGCGTTGCCGTCAAGTCCAGTTCGCCCGCTGCGTACAGGTGGGAGTATACGGTGTTGTCCTCAATCCCCCACGCGTAGCGCCCGAGCGAGGCGAACAGCCGCGCGGCGTTGGGCGGGCAGCAGGCGCAGGCAAACCATTTGGAGCGGCGGATGCGCACATGACGGTGCGCCGGGGTTTCCCCCGCGATGCCGGGAACGGCCTCCAGCGGGTTGACATAGAAGAACGCCTTGCCGTCCAACTGCATGCCCGCCGCCGCACAGTTGTATAGCGCGCGCTCCATCACGTCGGAGTAGGCGCCGTCATGATCCAGTTCGAGCATCCTGCGCGCAAAGAAGATCAGCCCGACGGCGGCGCAGGTCTCCGCATACGCGGTGTCATTGGGCAGGTCGTAATCCCTGGTAAACGCCTCGCCGTTCGCCGCGGAGCCGATGCCGCCGGTCAGGTACATCCTGCGCTGCGCGATGCTGTTGAAAAGCGTTTGGCAGGCAAGCTTCATCCCTTCGTCGCCGGTCTCTTTGGCGAGATCCGCCATGGCGGAGTACAGGTATACGGCGCGCACCGCGTGCCCGACGGCGTCGGTCTGTTCGCGCACGGGCAGATGCGCCTGCCAGTATTCCAGGTTTCCGATCTCGCCGGACCAAAGCTTGAAGGGATCGCGCTTAAATTCCAGGCGGAAGTAATCGCTTGCGCCCCTGGCGTCCACGAACTGGCTGGCAAGCGCCAGGTACTTCCGCTCCCCCGTGCATTGATACAGGCGCACAAGCGCGAGCTCCACCTCGGGATGCCCGGGGAACGCGGCGGCGTACTCCCCTTGGAAATACTCTGCGATATGGTCGGCCATCCGACAAACGATCTGTAAAAGTTGCGTGTCGCCCGTGCATTCCTTCAGCGCGACCGCCGCCTCCATCATGTGCCCGGCGCAGTATAGTTCATGCGCTTCCCTCAGGCTGCGCCAGCGTTTATCGGGCGCCTTCACGGTGAAATAGGTATTGAGATACCCGTCCTTTTGCTGTGCCTTCCCGATCAGCGCCACAAGCTCCCAAACGCGCTCCTTCAGCCCATCGTCCGGCCTGTGCAGCAGCGAATACGCCGCCGCTTCCAGCCACTTGGCAACGTCGCTGTCCTGGAACACCATACCGTAAAACGCGCCGTCGCACTTCCCGGTCTCGATCATCTGCGCGGCAAGGCGGAAGTTTTCCACCGCGTGGCTTTTCTCCGTGCCGCCGATCTCATCATGCAGCGCGCGTTCAAGATAGGGTATGGTTTCCTCGATGATCAGGGTCTCCAGACGTTTCAGAAACCCCTGCCCCAGGCGGAAGTCGGTGAGCGCGTCCATCGTTTATCTCCTTGCCGTATTCGGCGCTTTGTTCCTGCAAGACATACGCACCTTGATATCCTGATGATAGTTGCCGAACGAACGCCCGAACACCGTCAATCCGCCGACGTTCCCGGCGGTTTCGGGCACAGACAGGCGGAAGTTGATGTTCGGGCTGCCCTCGACGTTAAGATCGCCGATGCGGACGCCGGAAATCCTCATCCCGTCGATAAATGTGCCCGATTTATTCACGGACAGCAGCTTAAAAAGCCCATGCTGGTTCCAGCCGCGGAACCACCATTTCGGATTGTAGACGCCCGGCGTTTCACCGAAGTCCGCGGGGCTCGTCCAAAAGCCCAGCGGACGGCCGTTGATGTGGAAATGGATATCGCTGGGCCAGTGCTCGGCGCTTCCGGGGGCCTCGGAGCACAGCTCCATCGACAGCTGGATCTCCAGCAGTTCCTGCGACGCCGTCAGGAAATTGGGGACCATGTACTCCACATACCCGGAACCGAACCACAGGATGTCGGCCTGCGTCCGTTCCGGCGACGCGAAATGCCGCGGATCGTCCACCTCGCCGATCAGGTGCTCGCCGGTCGCCAGCCCGCAGGTGGGATACACCTCGTACGCCGTGTACTGCCCCACGCCGATCTCGGTTTCAAACACGCTGCGCTCGCCGTCTTCCGGCCGGGTCTCCACCAGGATTCGCTCCTCCTTGATGCGGCAGACCTTCTGCACTCCGTGCGCGCCGGACGCCACCTCGATGGATAAAAGCCCGCAGTCTTCCAGCATCTTGATATGCGGGGTCAGCGCGCCGTCGGTGATTCCCACGGCGGACGCGATCGCGGACATGTGCAGCGGCCCGTTCTGGGCGACCGTCTCCAGGATACGGATTCGGACGTCCGAACCGAGCGCGCGGAACAGCGGCAGACTTTCCCTGAGAGACCGGAGATGCAGCATAGCCATCCTCCACGCGGTGAAATCACGTTGTATTGCGTAATCCGTGCGTTTAGTTTGGAATATTCCTAATTAATTCACGTCGATAGCATCACCTTACCGCAAAGCACAGGGATTGTCAACCGGTTTTTCCCGCCGCGGTATAAAAAAGGCACGCTTGCGGTTTGGCTTCCGGCAATGCTATACTACAAAAAAGACGGGAGGGACGAGTGCATTGATCGCAGCCACACCCCCCATGGGCTGGAACAGCTGGGACTGCTACGGCGCGGCCGTCGACGAAAAAACCGTACGGCAAAACGCCGGTTTCATGGCAAAGCATCTGAAACCGCACGGATGGGAATACGTCGTGGTTGATATTCAGTGGTATCAGCCGACAGCCAAAAACCACCGTTATGAATCCTTTGCCGCGCTGACGATGGACGCATACGGCAGGCTGCTGCCCGCCGAAAACCGCTTCCCGAGTGCCGCGGGCGGCAAAGGCTTCAGGCCGCTGGCTGACTATGTGCACGGCCTGGGGCTGAAGTTCGGCATCCACATCATGCGCGGGCTGCCCCGCGCGGCCGCACATAACCGGCTGCCCGTGCTGGGTACCGACGTCGGCTGCGAGCAGGCCGCGAACCCTCATTCCATCTGCGCGTGGAACCCCGATATGTACGGCGTACGGGCCGGTACGCCCGAAGGCAAAGCCTATTACGGCAGCATCTTCGCGCTGTACGCCGCCTGGGGCGTGGACTACGTCAAGGTGGACGATATCGCACGGGAATACCCGCATTGCATGAAGGAGCTGGAGTTGATTTCCGAAGCTTGCCGCGCCTGCGGGCGGGAGATGGTGCTGAGCCTCTCGCCCGGACCCGCGCCGCTGGAATATGCGGAGCACCTGAAACAATACGGCAACCTGTGGCGCATCACCGACGATTTCTGGGATAACTGGGTATTACTCAAGGCGATGTTTGAACGCGCCGCCGTCTGGTGCGTGCACGCGGGCCCCGGCCACTGGCCGGACGCGGACATGCTGCCGCTTGGCGCGATACGGCAGTGCGATTCTGCGGACAACCGCACGCGCTTTACCAAAGAGGAACAGATCACCATGATGACGCTGTGGTGCGTGATGCGCTCGCCGCTGATGATGGGCGGCGACCTGCCCAAATGCGACGATTTCACGATGCGCCTCCTGACAAACGACGCGGCGCTTGCGCTTCTTCGCGAATCGCACTGCGCGCATCCGCTGTATACCACGGACGAAAGCGCCGCGTGGACGGCCCTCCGCAAGGACGGCACGGGAGAGTATCTGGCGCTGTTCAACCTTTCGGACGAAGCGCGCACCCTGACGCAATCCGTTGCAGAGCTGGAATGCGGCCCCGTCCGGTCCGTCACGGAGCTGTGGACGGGCGAACGTTCAAAAGCCGTACCGGACATCCGCGCCGCCGTCCCGACGCACGGCGCCAGGCTGTATTTCCTGCGGACGTAACGAGGCGGCGGCTTTTTCATCGCCGCCCTTCTGTGCTATAATGCACAAAAGCGGCCATTCAGACAAACGGAGGAAACACGCATGGTCTATCGGGCGATCGGGCAGCTGGTGCGATACGGCGTCGGAAAAGGGCTGATTCGAAGCGCGGACGCCGTATATACATACAACCGCCTGCTGGAGATCCTTGCGCTGCCGGGAGACTGTAAAGAAAATATTGAATCCGCAGAAGCGAAGCATACGCTGCACGAACTGCTCGCGCTTTTGACGGACGACGCCTGCAGGCGCGGCGTCATCAAAGATACGCAGGGCAGCCGCGAGCTGTTCGATACCAGGCTGATGGGTGCGCTCACGCCGCTCCCGTCCGCTGTCGCGGACCGATTTGCGCAGGAATATCAGGATTCCCCCGCGCGGGCGACCGATTGGTTTTATGATTTCAGCCGGGACGTAAACTATATCCGCGCGGACCGCATCCGAAAGGATATCCGCTGGCGGAGTGAAACCGAATACGGTGCGCTGGATATCACCGTCAACATGAGCAAGCCCGAAAAGGATCCGCGCGATATCGCCGCTGCCGGGAGCGCGCCGACGCGGGGATACCCCCGCTGCCTGCTGTGCTCGGAGACCGAGGGCTACGCCGGGCGCGCGGATTTCCCCGCGCGGCAGAACCACCGCATCGTCCCGCTGCCGCTCTGCGGGGAGGCGTGGGGCTTTCAGTACTCGCCGTACGTGTATTACCACCAGCACTGCATCATCCTCAACACGCGGCACGTGCCTATGGTGATTGAGCCCCGGACCTTTGATCTGCTGTTTGGTTTTCTGAGGCAATTCCCGCATTTCTTCGTGGGTTCCAACGCGGACCTGCCGATCGTGGGCGGGAGTATCCTCTCCCACGAGCATTTTCAGGGCGGCAATTACGAGTTCCCGATGGCAAAAGCGCCGGTCGAACACCCCTTTGCGCTGGATCAATTCCCCGACGTTTCCGCGGGAATCGTCCGCTGGCCGCTGTCGGTGATCCGGCTGAGCGGCGCGGAATCCGAAGCCCTGACCGCAGCGGCCTCGCATATTTTGGATATCTGGCGCGGCTACAGCGACAAGAGCGCGGACATCCTCGCGAGCACCAACGGCGAGCCGCACAACACCGTCACCCCGATCGCCCGTATCCGCGATGGGCAATACGAGCTCGACATCGTACTGCGCAACAACCGCACATCGGGGGAACACCCGCTGGGTATCTTCCATCCGCACGAGGAATACCACCACATCAAAAAGGAGAACATCGGCCTGATCGAGGTCATGGGCATGGCTATACTCCCCTCGCGGCTGCGCGGGGAACTGCGGGAGATCAAAAAAGCGATGCGTGAAAACCAACCTTCCCCCGATCCGCCGCACGCGGACTGGGTGAAGGCGATGACGAAGCGATATGCCGCCGCAAACCGCCCGATGCAAACGATGTCGGAAGCGAAACTGGAAACCGCACTCCGCGCGGAGGTCGGGAAGGTGTTCTGTGGGGTGCTGGAAGACTGCGGCGTGTTCAAGCGAAACGAAGCAGGCCGGCGGGCGTTTGGGAAATTCATCGCCGCAATATCGGCGTAATTAGAAACTCGGGATCAAATCCCGAGTTTTTTCATTGCTTTTATCACCCTTGCCTGCTGGGACGCGGACAGTTCTTTCAATCGGCTTCGGATGCTGTCCGTTATCGGTTTGTGGTTGTCCTCGCGCAGGCAAACCGATACGCGCTCGAAGTGCTGGGGAATCTCCTTGGCCCTGCAGGCCCTAAAATGCCGGACCAAAACGGGCATCACCCGTTTTTCATACGCGGCGTCCGCCCCGCACAGCGCGGCCAGGACGCTCACCGCGCTGTCCCGCGTGATGACGCTGCCGGTTTCATACGCCGCAAGCACCGTGTCCAGCTTCGCGTATACGGGCTTTGGATTGAGCCCGGCGATACACCCAAGCGCGATCATCGCGCCCCAGACGAGGCGGTTGTTTTTCGAGCGCAGCAGATTGAGGAAGACGTCCGCGTACCCGGCGATCAGCGCCGGATCGCGGTATCCGGTCTCATACAGAACCTTGATGCAGTCACTGGCGGTCGCCTTGTCCGACCGCAGGCCTCCGGCGATCTCCGCTATGCCGTCCCTGTCCCCGGCGTCCGACAAGCGCTGCGCCAAATCGATATTCGGCCAATCTCCGCTGCTGCCCAACGCGCTTGCGATTTGATTCAACGCGTTCATCTTCGGCCTCATCCGTACTCGGCGGCAATGCCGATCGCCGCGTCCTCATCCAACGGTTTACTAAACAGGTATCCCTGCATCATATCGCAGTCGAAATCCAGCAGATACTGCTTCTGCTCGTTGTACTCCACGCCTTCGGCGATGACGGAATGTCCCATCCGGTGCGCCATGGCGATGATGTCGCGGGTGATGGTCTTCTCCCGCTGCGCGGTGAGCAGCCCGTCGATGAAGGTTTTATCGATCTTCAGGATGTTGATGTTCATAACACGTTCACGCGACAGCGTGGAGTAGCCGGTGCCGAAATCGTCGATGGAGGTCTTCACGCCGACCTTCATGAGTTTTTCCAGTTTCTTGTTGATCACGCTGAAACTGCCGGCGAATACAGATTCGGTCACTTCCAGCCCGAAGTTCTCGGGCCGCAGGCAGTACCGCTTGACGATATCCAGGAATTCAGTGATGAACTCGCTGCGCAGAAGCTGGATAGCGGACGCGTTGACGAAGATACGGATGTTCCTGTGCCCCGAATCCTGCAGGCGCTTCTGGAAGGCGCAAGCCATCTCGATAATCCGCTTGCCAAGCGGGATGATCAGTTGCGTCTCCTCGGCGATGGGAATGAACTCCAGCGGCGACACCCTGCCCAGCGTTTTGCTTTCAAACCGCGCCAGCGCCTCGAATTCTTCCACTTTATTGTTTTTCAGGTTCAATATCGGCTGGAACTGCAGGTAGAGGCGTTCATCCGGCGAACCGTCAACCGCCCGCATCAGCGCTTCCTTCACGTCGGCTTCCCGTTTCATCGCGGCTTCCATGTCGCTGTTGAAGAAGCGGTAGCCGAAATTCTGGTCCTTGTCGCTGCGCTCCGCCGCCGTGGACGCATTCTTGATGATATTTTCGATCGCGCCGTCCCCGTAGTCAAACTCCACGATGCCGATGCCGCAGCCGACGGTACGCAGGATCTGGATGGAATCCACCAGGTCCAGTATTTCCTGGCTGAATGCTTTCAGCTCGTCCTCGTCTTCATATTTCGTTATATAGAAAGCAAAGCGCTCAAAGGAGATTTGGAACAGCTGCCTGTGCTCGTCTTCCAATTCGGAGAGGCTTGCCGCAAGTTCCACCATGATCTCTTCGCAGAAGTTGTACCCGTAGGACAGGCTGATCGCGTTGATCTTGCGCAGGCTCAACAGCACAATCGCGCGGGCGCCTTCGGCTTTCCCCTCCATGTCTTCGGAAAGGATATTGGCCAGATACCGGCGGTTGTGCAGTTTGGTCAGGCTGTCGATCTCCGAGATATGTTTGAGTTGCATCTCCTTTTCCTTGCGGTCGCTGATATCCTGCACAAGGCAGATGTGGTTGAGCTCCGTATCCTTGAGTATGTTCAGCTGCGCGACGATGACGTCCACCCAAACAATATTGCCGTCCGGCCGCACAAAGCGCTTTTCCATCCTGTAGCTTTCGATTTCCCCGGCCTTGAAGCGGCGGTAGAGCGCTTCCTCCTTGGGAAGGTCGTCCGGGTGCGTGATCTTCGCCCAGCCGAGTTCGATGAGCTCTTCCCGGGTCCGCCCGGTGATCCGCTGATATTGTTCGTTGAAGATCGTTTTCTCTCCGCCGCCGCTGCCGGGATTTTCCCCGTGCGAAAGCGCGATGCCGATAGGCGCCTGGTTAAGGAGCGTATCCAGCGTCAGGTTGCGCTCATACAACGTCTGTTCGTACAGTTTTTGAATTTGCAGGAGTTCCAGGTGGATACCGATGCGCAGCCGCAGCGATTCCAGGTTGATCGGCTTGCGGATGAAGTCCACCGCGCCCGCCTGCAGCCCGCGGATCTCGTTATCGAGCTCGTCGTAATTGGTAAGGATGATCGCGCGCATCTGTTTGTTCTGGTTGATGTCCTTGAGTTCGTTAAGCACTTCAAAGCCGTTCATCACGGGCATGTTCAGGTCCAGGATGATCAGGTCGATATCCGGCTGCTCGTGGATCAGCCGCATCGCTTCGCGGCCGTTTTGCGCCGTGATCACGTCAAAGTCGCTCAGCATGTTTTTGATGATCAGGCGATCGGTCGCCGAATCATCCACGACCAGGAGTTTTCCGGTCATACTTGTGCCTCCCTTTGCCATCGGCTGCGGTCATCGCGCAGCTTATTCATGCTCCTGCATGGTTTGGATCTCGCCGAGCAGCGCTTCCAGCGTTCCCAGGAATTCCCGGCTCAGCATTTCGATCTCCTGGTTGTTTTCCTCTTTCAATGCCGTTTGCAGTCGCACGGCCAGCTCGTACAGCGGCTTTGCGCCGATGCTGCCGGAGCTTGACTTAAGCTTGTGCACGATGCCGACGGCCTCGCCGTAGTGCATGTCTTTGATAGCCTGCGACAGTTTCTCCGCCGTATCCAGGTTCTCCGAACGGTATTGCGCAAGCACCTGCAGGTACAATTCGCGGTTCATCCCTATGTTGCGGACACCGGTCTGGGTATCCAGCACGGCCGGGGCAGCTTCCGGCGTTGTGTCGTTTGCTTTCAAGATATCCCGCACCGCCTTGATAAACTGCTCGGGATCAAAGGGCTTCGTCAGGTAATGATGGATGCCGTTTTGCTCGCACTGGTCCTTGATGCCCGTGATGACGTCCGCCGTCAGCGCCACGATGGGCACGTCCCCGGAGAGCCTGCGGATCGCCGCAGAAGCTTCGTAGCCGTTCATCATCGGCATGTGCAGGTCCATCAGGATCAAATCGATTATATCCCGGTTCTGGGTGTAAAGCTCCACCGCGATTTTTCCGTTTTCGGCCAGCAGCACCGTAAGCCCCGCCTGTTCCAGAAGCGTTTTAGCGATCAGCTGGTTGGTCTTGTTATCCTCGGCGACCAGCACGCTGTACTGCTTCCGCCCGGCTGCTGTCTCGCTGTGCGTCTCCTCCGACATCTGCGACGCGGCGATCGCCTTGAGGTGGAAGATGTCCAATATCCCGTTGAGCAGGACCGACGGGATGATCGGCTTGCCGATGCCAACGTCCACATGGTTCTCGTCCAGCTTGTCAAACAGGTCTTCCCGCATCATCGGCATCAGCATGAGGATCTTCGGTTTGACGGCGATCCTGTCGTTTTCCAGGATGTTCTGCACAAAGGGGAAGCCGCCTTCATTGGGCGTTTCGTAGTCCACGATCAGCAGATCGAAGGGCTTGGCATGTTTGCCGTTGGCCGCCTGCAGCATCGAAAGCGCGCTGATCTGCGACGTCGTGAGCTCGCTTTCCATCCCAAAGGACTCCAGGTAGGTCTGGATCAGGTTCATGCTCGAAACGGATTTCTCAAACACAAGCGTACGGATATCCTTAAGTTGCTCGCCGGAAACCCTGCTCTTATACTCCGTTTCCTTATCCTTGTCCACGGGCAGCGGCAGACGGATCACAAAGGACGAACCTTCGCCGGGAGCGCTGAATACCTGCACGTCCCCGCCCATCAGGTCCACGAGATTCTTGACGATCGACAGCCCGAGCCCCGTGCCGCCGAAACGCCTGTTGATGCTGGTATCGGCCTGCGTAAAGGGCGTAAACAGCTTTTTCACCTGCTCTTCGGTCATCCCGATTCCCGTGTCCTTCACCGTAAACGAGAGGTGACAGATATCGTCCACGCGCTCCGTCAGCCGGATATCCAGCGTGACCTCGCCCTCGCTGGTGAATTTCGCGGCGTTGTTCATCACGTTGATCAGAATCTGCTCCAGCCGTTTGGCGTCGCCGAGGTACCAGTTGGGCGCCGACGGGTCCTTGATCAGCCGCAGCCCGATTTTCTGCTCTTCGATCTTGAAGGAAACGATGCTGATGACGTCCTTCACCACCTGGTCCATGCTGAATGGCGCGACTTCCAGTTCCACCTTGCCCGCTTCGATCTTGGAGAAGTCCAGGATATCGTTGATGATTCCAAGCATGATGTTGGAGGACTGGGTGATTCTGTCCGCATACATCTTCTGCGTGACGGTGACCTTGGTCTTCTTCAGGAGGTAGGCCATGCCGATGATCCCGTTGAGCGGCGTGCGGATCTCATGGGACATCCTGGCTAAAAACCTGGACTTGACCTGGTTGGCCTCGTCGGCCTCCATCTTCGCCTCTTCCATCGCCTTTTCGCTCTTCTTGCGGATAACGATTTCCTTGCGCAGGCGGACGATCCAGAACGCCGACACCAACAGCACCAGCGCGGCGACGCCCGCGGCGATCAGTATGATGCGGATCAGCCACGTATAGTCCGCGCTTTCCTTGATGCTGATCCACTTGTCGCTGATGGCGATCTTGCTTTCTTCGTCGATGGCTTTGAGCGTTTTGTTGATGATGCCGATGAGCTCCGGCCAGTCGCTGCGGACGGCGAAATACAGATGCTGCGGCTCTTCGGTATCGATGGGGATGACCTTCAGGTTTGTGATCCCGATGGACTTCGCCAGGTAATTGGTCGTCGCCAGGTTGCCGACAAATACCGTCTCCCTGCCGTCGGCTACCGCCCGCAGCGCGTCCTCCACATTGTTATAGAGGATCAGCGTGATCTCGTTGAAATCGGCCAGGTAGCTGTGGTGCGAGCTGTTTTGCTGCACGGCGACGGTCCTGCCGTTGAGGTCGTCGAATGATTTGACGTCGTTGTTGTCCTCGCCTAAAAACATCACGCGCTGAAAGGAGATATACGGGTCGGAGAAGAGGAAATATTTCTCGCGCTGCGCCGTTTTGGATACGCAGGGCAGCATGTCCAGCTTCCGTTCCACCGCGTACTCGTATGCCTGCGACCATGTCAGGTTTTCCGCGGCCGTAAACTGCAATCCGGTCTTTTGGGAGATCAAATCCAGGTAATCCGCCGCGATGCCCTTGTACTCGCCGTCCGTATCAAAAAACTCGTACGGGATGAATTCGGGATCGACGCCCAGCGTGATCACCGGATGGTCGCCGATGAATTTGAACTCAAAATACGTCAGATTGAGGGCAAACAGGTCAATCCCGCTTGTATCTTCCGCGATTGCGCCGCCGATTCCAAGCACGACGGCCAGCATGAGCAGCGCGGCCAGCCCTCTTCGCACAAGTGCGGTTCTTCTCAATCAGCGTCCCTCCTCTTCTTGCAGGATGGCGCGTTTCATCGGTTTACTGTACCTGTAAAATTTGATTTCCTTTATGCTCTACTTCGCTGAGGAACGCTTCGATCGTCGTCTCCCCGGTCATCACCCGGTGCAGCCCGGGCTCGTATATCTCGTCCTTCACCGTCTGCCAGGCGGGCACGGGCACGTCGATGCTCGGCGTTTCAAAGCCTGCGATGAAGGTTTGATACTCCGGATGCATGACAAAGATCTGGCTGTCCGCCATATCGATGCGGATGGGCGTCCTGAACGGGTAGTAGGCATCGTGCTCCGGGCTGTACTCGCCCTTCATGATCTCCTCCTGGGCTTTCACGGAGATCATGAAGCGGATAAACTCCCTCGCCGCTTCGCTCCCCTGTTCGTCCATGCCGGCTGGAATCGCCAGCATCAGCGGCCCGACCTCCGAACACAGGCCGACGGTTGCAAGCGGCAGGATGCCCACCTCGAACGGATTTCCATTTTTCTGGATATCGGTCAGGCCCCAGATTCCGAGTATCTCAAACGCCACTTCCTGATTCCGGAACGCCGTCTGCACCTCGGCCGCCGTATCGTCAAGCCAGGTCGGCTGCGCGTGCGCCCCCAGCACGTCCCTGTAGATGCGCAAAGCTTCTGCGGACTGCTCGTTATTGATAACGACGCTTTTCCCGTCGTCTGAGACAAGGCCGGAGCCGAAACCGTAGATGAACTGGTTCACCATCCAGGAGATATCGTTTGATTGCGCGCCCACCAGGCCGAGGCCCTTGGCTTTCGTTTTCCGGTCGATGGTCTCGATCGCGCTGATGAAGCTATCCATATCCGTGATGCCGTCCGCGTCCACGCCTGCGCTTTCAAGGATACCCTTGTTGTATAAAAGGCACATGGAATGCCCGAGCCACGGGATGCCGTAGACCGCTTCGTCCACGGAGGTCAGCGCCCATATGGCGTCGTAAAACAGCTCCTTCACATCGGCGAACGCTTCCGTAAGATCCATCAGGTACCCCTGGCTCCCGAAATAGCGGATAAAGCGGTACGGGAGCACGTATACGGTATTTTCGTTTGCGTTAAGCAGCGCTCCCACCGCCTCGCGGTCTTCATCGCCGTCGATCACCGTGACCTGCGTGTCCGACTGCGCGTTGAATTCATCCACGATCGCCTGTATCGCCTCGCCGCGGCCGGAATAACTTTTCCAGGTGATTCGAAAAGACAGCGGATGCCGCTCCGCGGGCGTTTCGGTCTGCGCAGCGGTTTGGGTGCCGCCGGCTGTGCTTGTTGCTTCCGGCGTTTGGCCGCCGTTGCAGGAAACCAGCAGTCCGCACAGCAAAACAAGAATCAGTACGGCTATCAATCTGCTGCGGCGCATGGGTATGACACCTCCGGTGGACACAAATAAGCCTCAGACACAAATGTTCATGAAGATCAGTTATTGCGGTCCAGGTTGTGTTCGCTGCCGTTTACGGTCAGGCGTGTTATGGAAAACCAGATCGGCGATTCGTTTTCTGTCTGTTCTATCGTACTTTGATTTCCTGATATTGTCAAATATTCACTGTATTAAATACTCCCACGAATCATGCAATTTATTATACAACATCTGTATGTGAATTGCACCAGGAAATTATTAACTGACGGTTTCCGTTTGCTTCTCGCAAGAGAAAGCCCCGCTCATTCCTCCGGCGCGGCGGTAAGCGTTTCCTCGTCCTTCGCCGCGCGCCTTGCGAGGCTGTTGGTATTCATGGTCTTGCGGAAAACCACGAGGCTTTGGAACAGGAATTCCGTGAGGAAGTTGACGATCATCGTGCCGCCGACCACGATATACTCGTTCCAGCCGATCACGGTCAACGCGTCCACCCACCAGGTGCTCACGGGCGTGAACACGGCGTAGTACAGGAACACGAGCGTCATGGCCTTGGGGATATTGGCCGCGGATTTGAAGGTGTAGCGACGGTTGAAGGTGAAGTTCCACACCACGCTTAACACCAGCGCGATCAAGTAGCTGGGCCAGTAGCTTAAGCCGGTCAATTCGTTGAGCAGCGTGAAGCTGCCGATTTGTATCAGCCCCGCCGATATGGAAAACAGCGTGAACTTCAACAGCTGCCACGCCCGCTGCGTCATGCTCAGCTGCGCGCCGTTTTTCGGTTCGGTCATGCGGTCAGCCCCTTTGCACGTTTTATACAGTATAACAGACGTCCGTTATAAATCAAACGCTGTTTTGATCTGCAGCGCGGCGGCGTCCGGCGGCAGATCGGTGTTGTCGATTTTTATGTAGTTCTCAAACGGGATCTCGCCGGGCATGCTTTCCAGGCGGTGCGCGGCGTTGTCGCGGAACAGCCGCTGGTTGGAGGCTTCGATATCCCGCTTGGAGGCCTTGTGCTTCAGGCGGTTTTCCGTGGCGTTTCGCGCCATGCGGACTTCCCTGGGCGCGACCAGCTCCACATAGTAAAACTCGGTGTCGTACGGCCTGAAGATATCCTTGATGTGCTCGATGGCAGCCCAGTCGGACGGCATATCGAACGCCCACATGTAGGTAAAGATCATGCCGTAACAGTCCGACGCGGCGAACTCCTCAAAGATCACTTCCCTGAGCCGCGAGGTCACGTGCCCGTTGAACTTCCCGAAGATCTCGATTACGGGTTCGATGGTCATATGGTTGTGGAACAGCCGCAGATCCGTGATCTTCATCAATTCCTGCCCGACCGTCATCTTGCCGACGGCCGCGTCCCCGATCAGAAACACCAGTTTCATTCTGCCACCAACTTCTTGCTTTTTTACGGCAGCGCCCAGACCACAGTCGAACGCGGAGCAATCATCATGCCGCCGTCTGTTTGTTCACTCTGCATGTCGCCGGTGTCAAACACCGCCAGCAGCGTGCCGGATGACGGCATGAACAGCGCTTCGTCATGCGAGAAATTATACGCAATGAGAATCGTTTGTTCGCCGTCGGTCAGCGTGAACGCACCCAGGCGCGTATCGCCAGTCTCGACAACTTCAGCGCTCCCATCGACAAAGAGCGGGTACTGATTTCTAAACTCCAATACGGATCGGTAGAAGTTCAATAATGAATCCGGATCATTCTCCTGTTCGTCCGCGCCGGTCTGCAGCCGCTGCGCCTGCGTGGCGCCTTCCGGCGGCAGACAGACGCCCGTCTGCTCCGTAACGCTCCAGAGCATGGGCAGGCGTTTGTTCGGATCGTCGCCCGAGCCGGTCATACCGATCTCCTCGCCGTAATAGAGGAACGGCACGCCCGGCGACAGCAGATACAGCGCCGCGGCCTGCTTTTCCATTTGCTGATCGAGGACCAGCACGCCGGATATCCGCCCCTGGTCGTGATTGCCTAAAAACGGCGCGGCGACCGCATCGGGGTTGACCGCCGCGATGTCCTGCCGCCAGGCGACGATCCCGCCGGCGAACGACTGCCCGCTTTCGCTGCGCATGGCTTTGGAAAGCGAGCCCGTGGACGACATCGGGAAGTTGAACAGCGCGTCAATGCCGCTTTTATAGAGTTCCAGTATCGTCACGCCGTCCGTCCATGCCTCGCCGACTAAAAACGCTTCCGTGTCGATTTCCTTGACGGTCTTGTCCAGCCATTCCAGAAAGTCGATATTACTCTGCGACTGCGCGTCATAGTAATGCGTCACCGCGTCCAGGCGGAAGCCGCCCACGCCGCGGGAAAGCCAGAACGCAGCGATGGCTTTGATCTCCTCCCGCACGGCCGGATTGTCCAGGTTCAACTCGGGCATGCCCTCATCGAAGCCCGCCGCGTAATACCAGTCCGTACCCTCGACCGGGCAATCGCCCTTCCCCTGCGTGAACTGGTAGTAATCAATATAGGGATCGGACAGATCCCCGTTTTGCAGGCTTTCCACGGCGGACGCGAACCACGGATGCTCCGAAGACGTGTGGTTGACGACCAGATCGAAAACCAGCGTGATTCCGCGCGCTTCACACGCGCCGGCCAGTGCGTCGAAATCGGCGAGAGTGCCGAAGTCCGGGTCGATATCCGTGTAATCCGCAACGTCGTATTTATGATAGGACGGCGACGGCGACACGGGCGTCAGCCAGACGCCGTCAACGCCGAGCGCTTGAATATAATCAAGCTTTGAAACGATCCCGTTCAAGTCCCCGATGCCGTCGCCGTTTGAATCGCGGTAGCTGCCCGTGAAGATCTCATACACGGCCGAAACCCCGGCCGCGGAGGCAAGCGGCAGCAGGCACGGCAGGCACACGAGTAAAATCGTCGCTATTCTCTTCAATTGTCTCATCTGTCGCCTTCCCTACATGCACACCGAGTGCGGTTCGTTCAATATGGTTTATGGAAACGATGATTCATAGTAGCATTTCGCCGCGGCAATTTCAACGTTGTATTTCCTGCGCGGAACTTCGCCACGTCCATTGACAACGCACAGGTTTTTGCTATGATGATCTGGAATCCTGACGGAATGATTTTCCAGCCGGAGGTCCAAAGCGAACTCCGGCGGAAATGGAGCCTTGTATGCAGCGAAACGGCACCGCCCATCCGGCCAGCTTGCGCGATAAGCCAGGCAAACGTAACGGCGCGGCCAAAGATTACGTTTTACTCACGCTGGGATCGCTGCTGATCGCCGTCGGCGTATATTTCTTCAAATTCCCCAATCATTTTTCCACAGGCGGGGTCAGCGGCCTTTCCATCATCTTCAACCACTATCTGCCCTCTGTCAGCCAAGCGGCATACATGTTCGTCATCAATCAGCTGCTTCTGGTTGTCGGACTGATCCTATTCGGGCGGGGCTTCGGCTTGCGCACGGTGTATTGCAGCCTTGTGATGAGCGGCACGGTATGGGTGCTGGAAGCCCTGGCGCCGATGAACGCGCCGCTTACCAGCCAGCCGCTGCTGGAATTGTTATTCGCGGTCACGCTGCCGGCGATCGGCAGCGCCGTGCTGTTCAACATCGAATCGTCCAGCGGCGGCACGGATATCATCGCGATGGTCCTTAGGAAATTCACCTCGCTCAACATCGGGATCTGTCTGTTGGCAGGCGATTTCTGCATCACGCTGATGGCGCTGGTCGCCTTCGGACCCGAGACCGGGCTGTTCAGCATTCTGGGCCTGATGATCAAAGCGGTCGTCGTGGACCTGGTGCTGGAAAACATCAAGGTGCATAAGAGTTTTCAAATCATCACATCCAATCCGGACGCCATCGTGAAGTTCATCGTGGAGGAACTGCACAGGGGCGCCACGGCGTTACACGGCGAAGGCGCGTTTACGCATCTGGATAAAACCGTACTCCTGACCGTCGTCAACAGGATGCAGGCTGTCAAGCTGCGCCGTTTCATCAGGGACGCGGATCCTTCCAGCTTCATCCTGATCACCAACACAAGCGAGATCATCGGCAAAGGATTCCGCGGCACGATATGACGGGATCCGTATCCGCTTCGCCCGCATTGATACAATAAAAGGCATGTGGAGGTCTTCATGGCGATCGACAAGGTGAGAGCCTACTTCGGGCAATGGAACATGGAACACAGAATCCTGGAATTCGGCGTTTCAAGCGCGACGGTAGACCTCGCGGCGGAAGCCGTGGGGTGCGAACCGCGGCGCATCGCCAAAACCCTGTCGTTTTTGTTGGCCGGCGCCCCCGTCCTGATCGTTGCGGCCGGCGACGCGAAGATCAGCAATCCCAAATATAAAGCGGCTTTCGGCACGAAAGCCAAGATGCTGAACCCGGAAGACGCCCTGCGGCTGATCGGCCACGCCGTAGGCGGCGTCTGCCCTTTCGCGGTGTGCGAAGGGGTGACCGTCTATCTTGACGTTTCCCTGAAACGGTTTGATACCGTTTTCCCCGCCTGCGGCAGCCCCAACAGCGCGATCGAGCTGACGATACCCGAGCTGGAAACGTATTCCGGTTTCACATCCTGGGTCGATGTCTTCCAGGGGTGGGAATAGCGGAATTAAACCTATGAACGCCCCGTACCGGCTGCCGAGCAGCCGGTACGGGGCGTTTTTGCAAAGGAATCTTTCCGCGCAGTTCGGGCTATTTCCGGCTCCAGTACGCGGCGAACGCGTCCAGGCTGCGGATGGCCGAGCGGATGTCTGAGAACACCGGCAGGCCGTTCTCCTCCAGGTAGCGCACAAGTTCCTGATAATGCCTGCCC
Source organism: Clostridiales bacterium (assembly GCA_016930575.1). GTDB lineage: Bacteria > Bacillota > Clostridia > Christensenellales > Aristaeellaceae > CAXXOK01. The sequence goes on from JAFGGL010000040.1 coordinate 25,687, forward strand.
GCGTTGACCGATACCACTACCGGTTTTTGCGTCTTCCGAAACGCGCGTACCAGCAGCGGGCCGATGGCGTCCTCGTCCAGGTAATTCTCCTCCACGGTCTTCAGCGAATCAACATGCGGCACGATGCCCACGAACAGGCAATCCACGTTTTGGTCCGAAAGCACCGCCTCGATAAAGCGCGCGTACAGCGGATCGTCGGTCATCGGTGTCAGGTCCAGAAAGGCCGTTTCCACGTTCACCAGCCCGTGCGTGTTGAGCGTTTTCAAAGTTTCCACCGTTTCGGGCGCGAGGACGGCGGGCGTCAGCTCGTTGAGGATATCCGCGCCCATCGTAGCCTCCAGCCCCGCGTTCACAACGCCCGCCACGCGGCAGCCACGCGCGGGCTTCTTGGAAAGCACCGCGAAGGTCTTGGTGTAGTTGTAGAAGTCGTCCAGTTCTTCCGTCAATATGCTGCCGCCCTGCAGGCACGCCGCGCGGAACACCTCGTAGCTGCCGCTCATCGCCGCCGTATGCGACGCGGCGGCCTTCGCGCCCGCTTCGGTGCGGCCGGATTTATAGACGATCACGGGCTTGTGCGATCGGCGCAGGAGATCGTAAAACTGCCTGCCCTCGCCCTTGCCCAGCCCCTCCAGGTAGATGGCAATCACGTCGGTCTTCGAGTCCGATTCGAAATACGCCGTCAGATCGGGGATGTTCACGTCCACCTTGTTGCCGAAACTCACGATACTGCGGAAGATTCCCGTCTGCTGGTTGCGTTCGATGAAGGTGATGCTCATCGCGCCCGACTGGGTCAGAAGCGCGGCGTTGCTGTGCCCGCTCAGGGGGACGGACAGCCGGTTTTCCTCGATAAACAGGGTGTTCACGCCGTTTTCCCCGTCGCACGGAGCGGCAAACACGCCCATGCAGTTGGGACCGATCACGCGCACGCCGGGCTTGCGCACGCGGGCGATCTCGGCGGCGAACCGGTTGTAATCCATATCCGCCGGGATGCCGGAGATGAGGATCACGCTCTTGCCCGACGGCACCGATTCCACAAACGGGATGGAATACTGCCCGGGCGCGGCATAGACCAGCAGATCGTACGGCGCGGCGATCTCGCCGATGCTTTTGTACAGCGGGAATACCTGCCCGCCGATCTCCGTTTCGCCGCCTTTGGGATTCACGCAGCAGATATCGCTGCGGCCGAGGTCCACAAGCAGGCTGACGATGTTGCGCGCCATATTGTACTTCTGCGCATCGGTGGACACGCCGACGACCACGACGCCTCGGGGACTGAAGAAACGCGACAGGCCCTGCTCATCGGGCTGCACGTCCATATCGCCGCCGTCCGCGGCGGGGATGAATTCGGCGTAGCCGTCTACCGCAACGAAGCGCCTGTCCTTGGAAAACACGATGGGATTCAAATCCAGCGTTTTGAAATAGAACGGCGGGCTGCTGTGCGTGAACATCGAATACGCAAGGCCGAGTTCGGACAGCCGGGCCACCGCCAGGGCGATCTGGTCCAAACGCTCAAGGCAGCCCATATCCCGGAACTTGTGGCGGATGTTGAGTTGATTTAAAAGGTTTTTGGCGTCCTCCAGCGTAACGGGCGCGAGCATGAGGTTTGCCGGATCGTAAAACTTCGCGAAAAACTCCGCGTCGTCGCCGCCCTTGGTAAGCGTCACCACCGTGCCGAACGACGGGTCCTCCTGGAAGCCCAGCATGATCTCGTCCCCGATAGCCTGCGTGAAGTGGATGAATTCGACCAGTAAAAATCCGTCGATACGCGGCTTTTGGCCGTCCTCGAAATGGGAGAGCACGTCGCGCCGCATATGGCTTAATACATAGCGGATGAACAGGGGATCGGCGATGCTCACCCGTTTCACGCCGCCGTAGCGCTGGTTGTGTGCCATGTCGCGCGACACGACCTTCACCATGATGTCCCTGCCGCCGAACGCCGCGATCAACTCGTCGGTCACCTGGTCGGGGGCCGTTACGAACCGGTACAAGGGGATTTGAAATCCGACGAGCCTGAGTATCTCGTACACCTCGTGCTCGTACAGCGTATGCCGCCCGTCGCCGTGCGCCGCCTCAAGCAGCGCGTCGACCTGTTCGATGACCTGTTTTTCCATACCCTTGTTCCCCTATTCTATGGCTGTGCTTCCATTGCCCGCAGCATAACGGAAAATCCGCATAAACCGCCGGCGCGCAGTAATAATGCGCTGCGTGAACCTATGGATGGTATGGAATAATCATAGCATGAATAAACGGGATTGAAAAGACGGAAAAGTACAGGTGGTATATGAGCTCTCTGTGCAACAAAAACGACGGTACAAACTAAGCGTATTCCGCACAAGCGTACTCCATACACCGTCCCATACGCCGAGAAACCCGTTTCGGGACGACAGGATTTGGAGGGATATCATAGCCAAAAACGACTGTAATCCGTTGTCAATTCAATCCGTGAAAACGTCTTTAAATAAGGGTTTCAAAATACCGCAAACAATACAAATAAACGAATATCAATCCCAACTGCGGTAAATTATGATGGTGGTCGAATATTGTTATAAGAACGCTAAAACTTTGGATCCAGCGTAAGTTGTGTGCCGGTTCGCGGTTCCATTTTCATGGCATCATCAATGCATAAATGAAGAATGCAACGAAAAAAAGAAGATATTTTATCGCGTCTCAGGGTATGCCGTGATTGACCAATTGTCATCATTGTTTTGTTGAATCGCAATTTACTGGAATGCTCCCCGGAAATATGATATACTAAAAGCCAACAAGACACAATTCACTACCGCTTCCTCTATGAAAACTCTTGTACGGTTTGACTGATTCGAAGGGGAGTTTTTTAATGCGAAAACTTATCATTCGTTATATGATAACTCTTGCTTGTCTTATAATCATAACCATGGTTTTTTTCACTGCTACGGCATTGGCGGACCCGTATCCTTCCAATGTGCATGCGACGCCTGTAGATGCTACAACTATCCAGGTAACCTGGTCTGATAATGCGTGGGCGCAAAGCTATCGTGTATACCGTAACATGGATATGGCGGCGGAAGTGGCCGAGGATGTGAATGTATATCTGGACACCGGATTACTGACAGGTATGGCTTATTATTATCGAGTGGCTTCTGTAGTGGATGGAATAGAGTATTCCTCAACGGGCAGCACTGCAACCTGGGCTATGCCCCTGGACGCGCCTTCCATCAACTCCGTGTCATCAGAAATAGGCGTAGACTACGAGGGGCATATTCTTCTGCTAATCGACCTGACATACACGGCCGTAACCGGCGCTACCGGATATGAGATATTCGCCAGAGAAGAGGGAGTCGGCGCATACACACAAGTATCGGAGACGATCGATACGTATGTCACCGTAGGGTATAGCCTGCCTGACGAGGCGACGCGTTATTGGTTCAAGGTACGCGCATGCAATAGCTTTCTGTTTACAGAGTCCGACGAGTACCAGTTGTTCTCCGGTCCTTTCAGTGATGCGGTTTATATCGACTATACACCGCTGCAACTCCCAAATCTTGGCGGGTACTTCTTGTATGAAGAAGTGTGGCCCTGGGATGATCCCTGGGCGGCAGAGTATCTGGCATCCATTCTGGACGTGTATGGCAATCCTCAGAAATGGCCGCAAGATATACCGCTGGATACAGCCATGCTTTCCGAGCTTGCGCGGAAACTGATGAATCAGGAGGAATTGACGGCTTATGAGCAGCGTATCGTAAATGCTGTACATCCACACGGACTTGCGCTGCTTCTCGGCGTATATGAATCGCCGCCGGGCAAGCAGGCGGCGGAAGCGCTGTCACAGCATCTTGCAGAAATACATACGCTCCTTGGCACCGCGCTGCCAGAGGCATTGTCCGGTGAAATGCAGCAGTTGTATTTTGCGGCGCTGGACAAAACATGCGCGTTGGCATCGCTATCGATGGGTTTTGAGTGGGACGACAACCTGGCGCTCACCAGCTTACAGATCAACGCGGGGCTGATGAGTGATATTGTATTCAGCAATTTGCCGGGCGTCGGTGCGATGCTGGAATATATCACGATGGCGACACCGACACAAACACCTGCCCCTGCATCGAATATTCAACACGCTCCGGCACAATTCGTCATGTTTGCTTCTACGCCAACACCGACCCCCACACCGGCGCCTATCGTGCTAACAATCAGGTTAATCCGCCCATGAAACGACTGTAATGGAAACCGATTTTCGGACAAGTAAGGAGTGCTGTCAGATGAAAAAAAGATTGCTTCGGCGTATCCTGGTTCTATTGGTTTTGTTGCTAACCTTCGCAACCCCGGCCATTCCGATGGCCTCCGCCAGCCCGACCTCTACCCCTTCGCTTTATCCGCCCAGCTCATTGGTGTCGCTGACACATAACTGTCCCAATACCGGCATTATGGTTCCCGAAACTTTCAACCCCTTGAACTACAGTTATATTCTAACAGTAGCCAGTTGGGTGAGCCGTGTGACGATTACGCCGGTGAGTTTGGATCCGGTAGCGATGATCTATGTAAACGGACAGTACAACCCGTCAGGCCAGACGTCGCAGGAATTCGACATGACGAATAATCCGCAGGCGGTAACGATCATGGTTACTACCGGCAGTGAGACATCAGTCTATACGGTCTTCCTGCAGCGCCGACCCAGCGAGGCTCGTACGCGCGTTTCAATTGGTTACCTGAAAAATTTCTACCAGAGCGGCGGAAAATGGTATGCAAAGCTGGATTTGGTTACCGTTACATACGGAGACGGTTATACCAACTACACCTCCTCTTATACCAATGAAACCACAGCGCTTTACAACCATGCGATTGCCACCAACTGTATTTTCTACACGGGATCGCAGAACAACCCGACCCGGTACAGGGAACCCAATTCCTTCCTGTCTCACATCACACTAAACGGAAGCGAAATGTTCCGCGTGATCTATTTGGAGGATGAAATTGTCGCACTGATTCCGTATGATATCCATTAGTTCCGCCGAGCTAATCCCGATTCTGATGGTTGTGAGCGCTATACAACCGTTAAACGCCGAATCATCAATGGATTGCAGACTGTCGGACAAGCCGATGTACAAAAGTGCAAAGCAGTCTCTGAATGTGTTCTCCCGATATTGACAGCAGAATGTCCGTCCAACGCGGTAGGAATCTCGACGGATTCTTCCTGTTACGACTTTATACTCCCTAAACAGCTCAATAACTCGTTTTATTCCTACCGCTTTCCTTTGATTTATAAAGTGCTTTATCAGCCTCTTCAACTAAACCAGCTGATGATACATTCTTGGCTGGGAACTTCGTTGCTACTCCTGCGCTTATAGTAACAATTTCCTCAACATCTGAAAATGCATGAGGTATTTTTAGTGACATTACGTTTTGTCTCATTTTTTCTGCTATGATAAACGCATTGTCCGCATCGGTGTTTGGTAAAATACAAACGAATTCCTCGCCTCCGTATCTTGCTAGAAAGTCAGTTTTACGAACGAGAGTTTTCGAGAGTACCTGCGCTATCTTCACGAGGCATTCATCTCCTCCTTGGTGCCCGTAATGATCGTTGTATTGTTTGAAGAAATCTATATCCATCATTACCATGGAAACCGGCATTGAAACACGCACTGCCAGATTCCATGTCGAATCAAGATATTCATCAAACTTTCGCCGATTTGATATGCCTGTCAATCCATCCAAATATGAAAAGTTTTCTAAACGATCCCTGTATCGTTTCAATTCCAAATGCATACTTACTCTGGCTTTCACGATAACAGAGTTATATGGCTTTTTAATATAATCAACGGCACCCATATTGAATCCGCGGATTTCCTCTTCCTCATTTATTTTCCCTGTCACGAATATTACCGGGATGCTTTTTGTTTGCGAGGCTTCTTTAAGCCTCATACACACTTCGTATCCGTCAATACCGGGCATTATTATATCTAGCAGAATAAGATCTGGTGGATTATCCGAAAAGCAGATATCCAGCGCTTTCTCACCACTTGTTGCGGCTCTGATTTTATAGTCTGACCTCAATAATTCAGCAAGAACACTAACGTTTTCTTTTGCATCATCAACAACTAGAATTGTCGGCCGCTCAGATGAATCAAACATTCCTTCCACCGCCCAAGTCAATTTTCATTTTTTTAGCTAATTCATTTAGAGGCTTTTTCGCCATCTCGAAATCAAAATCACCTATGTGTTTTGCAAGTTCTTTCAATTCCTTGTAATGGTTCGATTCACCGATTAGTTTTTGAAGCTCATCCAGGGGCTTTTCTGCATCAACATTATCTTCCCAAACGAAAAGAGCCAACTCCCGCAATATGGGTTCAACTTCCGATAGATCAATTGGCCTGTCTACTTTCTGTTTATCCACTTTGATATCTATATCAAGTTCGCTTAACAGCTTGTTTAGCGAGTCAAAGCTGTTAACCAGATTTTCGAGCAACTCATCACATTTCTCGATATCGTTATTTGATAGTAATAGCTCAAGTTCAGCCGCTATATTCTGTATCTCTTGGGCTGATACATTCCCCGCAACGCCTTTTAGTGCATGTGCTAGTCTCGATGCCTCCTCGAATTTTCTTTTATCCACCGACTTTTTTATATTGCTCGGTATTGATGAATATTCCCGAGAAAAATTCACTAAAAGCTTCTTATAAAGTTTCTTATTTCCGTTCAATCTATTTAGTCCAGCATTAAGGTCAAATCCAGGTATATTTGCAGGCAGCTGTATTATTCCCTCACCCACAATGCCATTATCGCTCTGTTTCCCCAACTGTATCATGCCCTCATCAACCGCTTTCCCAACCCACTTCTTAATTGTAGAAAACAGGTTCTTCGGATCAATTGGCTTACTCACATAATCGTTCATACCAGCAGCTAAACATTCCGCTTTAACACCCTGCATCGCATGGGCTGTCATGGCAATAATAGGCAATTCTTCAAACTGTATTTGTTTTCTTATTTCCTTTGTAGCTTCATATCCTCCCATTACCGGCATTTGTAAATCCATCAGTACTACATCATAATTCTTCTCTTTCACGGCCGCTATAGCTTCTTTTCCGTTATTTGCTATATCAACCATGGCACCTGCGCTGCTAAGTATCTCCTTTGCTACTTCTTGATTTATCTCGTTATCCTCGACGAGAAGAACATTGATACCATCAACTCGATCTATTGCATTAAGCTCTTTTTCCCTTTCGGATCTTTGAACCGAAGCATCCGATTTATCTATACCGAACATATTCATTATGCTATCAAATAAAAGTGATTGATTGATTGGTTTCATAAGAAAGGTATTTATCCCAATTTTCTCCGCTCTTTTAGCAATCTCTTCTCTTCCATACGCAGATACTAAAATTATCCTTGGTTTATGTTCAATGTTTTCATTATCATTAATCATTCTTGCCACTCTGATCCCATCAAATTCAGGCATTCTCCAGTCCATGATTACTAAATCATATGGTTTACCTTTAGCTTCTTTTTGTAGTTCCAAAATTGCAGCTTGTCCGGATGCTACAGCCATGGCACTAATCCTAAATGATTCTAATTGCTCCTTCAAAACCTCTCTTGACATCTCATTATCATCTACAATCAAAACTTTTATATTTCGAAGTTTATCACTATCGAATTGCTTTTTATTTTTCTCTTTGGCTTGCATTATGAAATCAATGACAAATGAAAATGTGCTTCCGACTCCGAATTCGCTCTCAACGAGTATTCTTCCTTTCATCATTTCCACAAGCCTTTTAGAGATTGTAAGCCCAAGGCCTGTGCCGCCAAATCTTCTTGTTACAGAAGTATCTGCTTGCGAAAAAGCGGTGAACAATTTAGCTTTTTGTGCTTCTGTTAATCCGATTCCGGTATCATTCACGCTAAATTTAATTTGGCATGATACATCATCCTTCTTTACTAATTCAGTTTTAACTAAAACATGTCCTTTTTCTGTGAATTTAACCGCATTATTCACCAGATTTACTAGTATTTGCCCAATTCTTAAGGGATCTCCTATAAGCGCATATGGAACATTACTTGAAATACTATTGATAAGCTCAATGTTTTTCTCTGCAGCTTTATCAGAAAGCATGCTCATTGTATCATTAACTACATCATCAAGACGAAATTCAACCTTCTCCAATTCCAACTTGCCTGCTTCTATTTTCGAGAAATCGAGAATATCATTGATAATACCATGTAAAGACTTTGCCGCAGAATCAATTTTAGCGACGTAGTCTGTCTGTTTTTGCGATAATTCTGTCTTTTTTATAAGTCCGGAAAACCCAATTACTGCATTCATTGGTGTACGAATTTCATGGCTCATATTAGCCAAAAACTCACTCTTTGCTTTTGTGGCTTCTTCTGCTACTTCTTTTGCTTTTAGCAATTCCGCCTCGCTTTTCTTCTGCTCGGTGACGTCTCTGATGATTCCAACCGAATACATACCACTACTGATTTCGACCGTAGATAGCGATAGCTGTACATGGATTTTCTTTTTATCTTTACGACTAGCTTCGATACAAAGTATTTCTCCAGCTGTTCTTCCACCCTCTTTCTGTTGAAGGCCTAGATATGCTGCATGGTATGTTTTTCTATAGTTTGAAGGTATAATTAGCTTTATCAAGTTTTGACCAATAGCTTCGGTACTTGTATAGCCGAAAATCCTTTCGGCGGCAGGATTCCAATATGTGATTTCGCTGTTCTGGTCCATCATAAGAATGGCATCATATGCTGAATCAGAAATAGAACGCATTCGAATCTCACTATCATGCAACGCATCCTCTGCCTGCTTGCGTTCGGTGATATCACGGATGGCAGCCATCCTTATTTCTGTTCCATGTGTTTGAATTGTCTTTCCTTGAATTTCTGTATAGAATGATTCGCCGCTTTTTTTAATGAATCTAATTTCATATGGGCTCGTATAGTCCATCAAAATGTGTTTTCGTGCAATGGGTCTATCATCACAATAAATAAACTCAAAAAGGTCATGTTCAAGCATTTCTTCATGTTCGTAGCCAAGTAATTTTAGAAAAGATGAATTGAGATCCTTTATAATTCCATTATCATGTACAACAATTCCCTCTATTGTGATTTCCGATAGTGTCTGGTACCGCTCTTCTCTTTCCTTTATTTGAAATTCAGCATTCTTCTGGTTGGTAATATCTGTTGAGATCCCCCATGTGCCTACGATATTTTTATCTTTATCATATAATGGGTATCTGGATACTTTGTACCATAAGGTTTCTCCACTCGCGAATGTTTCATGTTCTTCCGCGTTAAGTATAGGGATTCCCGTTTTCATAATTTGCTGCTCGCATTGGTAGGCTTCGGTTGCATGCTTCTTATTAAAATAATCAAAATCTGATTTCCCAATAACATTCTTTATGTCAGATTCATTTAAGCATCTTTTTAGATGAGAATCACTACTATAGATGAAACGGGATTCTTTATCTTTGAAATATATCAAATCCGCAGTACTCTTCATCATGATCTCAAAAGCATCTTTATATTCCAATGAAATATAATCTGCCATGTACCTAGACTTTTTGTCCATATAACTTCTCCACAATTTAATATTTATAATGCTCGCGATTCTTAAATCCTTTATTCTAAGAGGATTCAACCTTCTTTTACTTTAACACAAAACCTCGTACCTAGTAAAGTTTGATTTATTCATCACAATCATAGTCTGTCTTTCATCTAGCAGTTGGAATAATTCTATTCTGTTCGCAAAGCTGCTACAGGATCTTTTTTAGCTGCTTTTCGGGATGGAATTATTCCCGCAATCAAGGTGAGTAACATACTGAGGACAACGAGTATAGCGGCGCTGATAATGGGCAGTGATGCCTTTACGCCTGTCGTATCGAGCATTATGCGAATGATAGTATTTCCCGGTATCAGCAGGAGATAGGTGATGCTCACACCAATTAGGCCCGCAAATAAACCGATGATTAGCGTTTCCGCACTGAAAACCTCTGAGATATTACCTTTGGAAGCACCAATCGCACGAAGAATGCCAATTTCCTTGGTTCGCTCCAATACGGAAATATAGGTGATGACACCGATCATAATGGAGGAAACGATTAACGAAATCGCTACAAAAGCGATCAAAACATAGGAAACGACGTTGATAATCGTTTTAACGGAAGACATGATAAGCGCCACGAAATCTGTATAAGTGATTTGATCGGCCTGATCTGCCTGTTTGTTATAGGCGGTGATACAATCGGTGATGGCATCCTTATCTTGAAAGGTGTCGGCATAGATGCTGATGGATGATGGCGACTGTTTGTTTATGACACCAAATGCGGTCATATTTTCATCATAGCTGCTCTTTGTAATGTATTGATCATAAACGATCAAGAGAATGGAATCATCCAGATTTTTCAAGTACATGTCAACTAGCGTAGCAAGTGAGCTTGCATCTTGGGACAACAGTATATTTTGCATATCGGGATCGTTGGCATAAATTACGCGTATTATAGAATTTGCAAGTGCCGCTTTTTCCGATACAGTCAAGCTCGACAGATATTTCGCAGCGTAATTCGCTTTTGCCGCGTCACTAGACGGTGAAAAGGGAAGCCCGTTCAGAACGTTGATACCTGGTGTTTCCTGCTGAGCTGTGACAACAGCACTAGTATTGGTATGCTGAACAATGTAATCCGTAAGCGCTGCTGTATATCCGACAATGCCGAAAAATACTGCACTGCTCGCATTCCCAGTAAGGCGGGCTATGCCGGAGACATGCAAAGTAATAGCGTTGTCTAGAAGCCTTGCTATTTCGCTACTATCTGCATCGATTCTTGTAAATGTTCCATCACCTTTCTCAGCATAGAAATCGCAAACCGGAATGAGATAGAAGGAATGAGCGCAGATATCTTCATAGTCAAATGCATAGGTTTCCAAAACCACGTCTTTGCCATCTTTTATTTTTTTCATAATCTCCTTATATTGCGCTGAAGGCAGCAAGCCTAGTTTATATAGGGTGGCGGAGGATAGCTCATTGTCTTCGTTCAGAACAATCATGACGTCATCATAGCGCTTTGGCCAACTACCGTAGAGAACGTCAAAATTCTCCGTGATAGCAGCGCTGACAAGCTGATCGCCTTGACTAGGTATAAGCTCCTCAAATACAGAGGAATTTGATATGTCGGTGAGACCTGACAGACCTGATAGTCCGGCTATTTCCGCCAGACGACCGACAGGCGATGACTTCGCGTTAGTATCGGTCAGTGTGCTGCCGTCCGTATTGATAAGAGCGCCATCAGGATCTTTGGCGTAGACGGCGTATTGAATATCGTAAGAATATATTACGCCGTTTTCCCCGAGGTATTGCTTTATTGCACTGTTTGGATTATCTATATATTCCTTAAAAGCCGTCAGGTTGTTATGGGCGGTGATATCCGTCGTCAATCTAGATGCAAGTGTCAGACTTGTGTTGTTCGAATATACTTTCTCCAGATCATGTGTGATGTTGATATCCCGCATCTCCCTTCTTACAGCAAGCAGGCTGCTCAGGTCGAAGGATTGTGCGCGAATTGTTATTGGATATGCCGCCATCGTTTCTTTCTGTATGCCTTCGATATAATTATTCACACCGTTGGAGAGCGACAGAATCAACGCAATCCCGATAATGCCGATTGACCCGGAGAAGGCTGTCAGCACAGTTCTTCCCATCTTGGTGCGCAGGTTGTTGAAGCTCAGAGAAAGCGAGGTAAAAAAAGATATCGATGCTTTCCTCATGTTTTTATGATTCGAAGGAATGGGTTTGGCTTCTTCCATTTCTGCCGGATTTGAATCATGCGTAATCTTACCATCGTATAGATTGATGATACGATTGGCATACTGGTTTGCCAACTCCCGGTTATGCGTCACCAACACAACAAGCCTGTTCTTTGCAACTGCTTTCAGAAGGTGTATCACTTGCGCACTAGCTTCGGAATCCAGAGAGCCGGTTGGTTCATCGGCAAGCAGTATGTCAGGGTTGTTGATCAGCGCACGGGCAATGGCGACCCGTTGCATCTGGCCTCCTGACAGTTGATTGGGTCTCTTATGAAACTGATTTCCAAGCCCGACGGTCTGCAGTGCTGCTTTTGCGCGTTTTCTGCGTTCGCCTTTGGAAACGCCAGAGATTGTCAGCGCAATTTCAACATTTGCCAGGATAGACTGATGCGATATAAGATTGTAATTTTGAAAGATAAACCCAATAGTATGGTTCCGATACGAATCCCAATCCCTGTCGTTGTATTTCTCCGTGGATATGCCATTGATAATCAGATTGCCGGAATCATAGCGGTCCAAACCACCGATCACATTGAGCAATGTGGTTTTCCCGGAACCACTTGGACCGAGTACGGCTACAAATTCATTATCACGCAAGTTGAAGCTGACATCGTCAAGTGCCTTCTGCGTTAATTCCCCGGTAACATACGTTTTCGAGACATTCTTCAGGATCAGCAATTTTTTGTACCCTCTAGTACGCGCTCAGGAATTTGATCGTTTTTTCACGTTTTGGGCTTTGCAGCATCTGTTTCGTCGGTCCTTCCTCATAAACACCGTTTTCATCAAAAAACAGGATCCTGTCGGTATAATCGTGGGCAAATTGAAGTTCATGCGTCACGATAATCAGCAGTTTGTTTTGCAATGCAATATCTGCGATCACAGACAGTACTTCCTCCTTCATGGAAGGATCCAGTGCTGATGTAGGTTCATCAAACAAAAGTACATCCGGGTTGAGCGCTAGCGCTCGTGCTATGCCTATACGCTGCTGTTGTCCGCCGGATAATTCCGAGGGATAGGCAAACCGCTTGTCCGGCAATCCGACTTTTCCCAGCAATATTTCGGAAAAAGCAAACGCCTCAGCTTTGGATGTATGACGGGTTTTTATTAGCGCAAGTGCGATATTGTCAATCACGTTGAGATGGGAGAACAGATTAAATTGCTGAAATACCATACCTGTATGTGAAATAGCCCGCATATGCTCACGGCGGGAGCCGAAGAGCCGGTCTCCTGCGATGCGCACCTCTCCGGAGTCTGGTCTTTCAAGTCCATTCAGGCAGCGAAGGAACACGCTTTTCCCGACGCCTGATTGTCCAATGATAGCGATCCGCTCATTTTTGGCAAATCGGGCGCTTATGTTCTCAAACACTGTCTTTCCGCCAAACGCTTTTGAAACATTCCGAATGGTGATCATTTCGTGTTCCTCCGATAATACCGATGGCTTGCGCCAAACTTTCGCTTCTCAATCCAGGCGAACAGGCCATATATCAAGTAGGATAAACCCAGATAGAACATGATACCGATGAACAACATGAAAAACGGCTCCAAGGTTCTCGTGCTCATATAATTGATCGCTCGCGTAAGGTCTGTGATGGAGATATAACCCACAACACAGGTCCACTGCAAAAGGTTGATTACAGCGCTTTTGTATACGGGCATCGCTACAATGCTTGCCTGCGGAAGCAAGACATAGCTGAAAATAGCAAAACGGCTTAATCCCAGAGCACGCGCCGAATCAAGCTGTGGTTTTGAAACCGATAGAATGGCACTGCGCATGATCTCAGCTACATTGCCTGAGACATTGAGCGAAAACGCGATGATTGCAATAAAAACGGCATCTATGCGGACGGATTGAAAGACTACATAGTAAAACAGCATCAACAGCATCAGCACAGGCGTGCCTCTGATAAACGCAATGAACGCCTGAGCGGGAACAGCAAGCACACGTTTGTGCGAGATACGAAGCATACAGACTGGTACCGCTAAAAGCGTTCCCAAAACGAGGGCAGCGGCCGTAATCTGAATCGTTACCAGCAAACCCTGTAATATACTATACCAGGCGTTGTTCTGGATTAGATTCTCTTGGATAAACGCAATCATTGCCGGTCTCCTTCGCTATAATATGAAGCAGCCGACCTGCGTTTATCCGCAAGCCGGCTGCAATAACATACTGTCACTTCAGTTCAATCGCTGTAATACTCATAATCAAATACGGATCGGTTGAAATGATCGCGTCGCTTCTGACACCGAGCAATGCAAGCATTTCCGGCGAAAGGGATTGTTCCTGCCAGAACACAACATCGATTTTGCCGGAAGCCAGCGCAGCGATGATTGCGTTTTTCGACAGTTGTACAAACTCAATCTTGTACCCAAGATATACGCCGATTTGCGACATTAGGTTGACATTGAAACCAACAGGCATGCCGCTCTCATCCACATAATCAATCGGCGGGATATCGCCCGTTACGCCGACATACAGCGTTTTGTCTGCCTCATATGGGGGGATTTCAGCCAAAGTGCCTTTGATCATTGCCATTGTCAGCGCATCCAAAATTCCGTTTTCTTTCAGGTAGGCTATCGCTTCGTTGAGTTCTTGGCAGAGTTCCGGATTGGTCGCCAAAACGACCATAGAGAAGGAGATATCGTTATAGTCCCTCAGCCGCGGGTCCATGTATAGATAGAGGGTAGGGTCCATCTGCGCCATAAAGGTCGCGTTGGCGTCCATACTTAACAGCGTATCCACTTTGCCGGTTTTCAACGCCATCAATGCTTCGTTGACGGTAGGATAGCAGATGAAGTCTTGAATAGGTATTTCTAGCAATTCGGTGAAGAAGGTATAGATCTCCTCCGCTGACGCTTCCATTTCCATAGTAGCAAGCACTTTCCCGTCAAATGTTCTCTCTTCAGGTACCGCTTCTTCCTGGGCCGGCATCATCGTCTCCGCTTGCTGCAAAAGCAGTAACAACTCATCAATGGATGTAACCCCATATGCCTGCATGGCGGATTCAATGTCTGAAAATCCCATTGCCTGCAGTGTGGCCAAAACTTCTTCAGGAATCGTAACCTGTTCTGCAAACGCAAAATTGGTCAAGCACAGTACAATCGACAGTGTGAATACTAAAAGCCTTCTCACCCATCTAAATTTTCGCATGTATAAGTCTCCTTTTCATTTGTTTTTTATTGCGCAGTTTACCTTGGCTTCATTATAACATAATTTACCGGTTTGGTGATATAAAAAGGTATTCCGGTGCCAGTATTATAATATGGCGGAGGCTGGGTCTCCTGAAGAAAATCCGATTGATCCATTCTTCATTGAAAAATTGAGCCGCATTGTTGCGGCTTTATTGCCTGGGCCGAGACTGAATTCCAGGATTTGTGGGCAAAACAAACGGATAGGCCGATCTAGCACTTCCATAAGAACGCAAGCCTTTTTTACAGGGACCTTACGCTTATTATACTCCGGTGCTGGATTGTGCGTTCGGTACTTTTATCGCTGTTATATACAGCATAATCCGCTACTGGGTGTTATGTTGCCGCATAATAAGAAAAAGGCAATGCAGGCTATCAGCAATGATGATGCTGGCCGCTTTTTAGAAGCTATCAAAGAGCACAAGTATGAAGCTGTGTTTCTCTTCGATATTTTCAACAGGCTGCGGCAAGGTGAACTTCTGGGGTTAACCTGGGATTGTATAGATTTCAATGCGGGTACGGTCACCGTTAAAAAGCAGCTACAACGTGAGCGGGTTAAGGTCTGAGTTCTGATGGTGTACACCTTCATGATCTGCAGCACCTCTGTGGCCTATATACCCGTGAGAACGGCGCAAGCATGAAGGAAATACAGTTGATGCTTGGACATTTATAATATTAGCACAATAATGGATATTGACGGCCATAAATTTAACTTGCTAGAAAGGGAAACAGCTCAAAAAATGGATACCTTTATCCGTTCAAAGTGGAACAAAAGCAGTTAATTTACCTCAGTAACTATATTGAGAACTGTGTAATTCTATCATTTTCATAAAGAAAAACCCCTGCAATACTTATATTACAAGGGTTTCTCCGGTAAAGCACGCCTAAATTGATAAAATGCACCTACAGGTGCATAGGAAAACGAAAGCTCATCTATTGGAAAAAGATCATTGACCTGCTCCCCAAAAATCTGGTCCAAAGAAAGAGTTAGGAATCTGGTAGAATAGGAAAGAAAGGACCAGGTGACGCAGATGAAAAAAGGCAGGTATACAGAGGAACAGATTGCATTCGCATTACAACAGGCAGAGCATGGAACATCGGTAGCGGAAGTATATCAGAAAATGGGAGTGACCGAGCAAAGCTTCTACCGGTGGAAGAAGAAATTCGGAGGCATGCTGCCAGGTGACGTGAAAAAGCTCAAGCGGCTGGAGGATGAGAACGCAAAGCTTAAGAGACTGGTGGCGGATCTGAGCCTCGACAAAGCGATGCTGCAGGATGTACTCTCAAATAACCGGCAAGGCCTGTTGACCGGAGAGGGGCAGCGATCTATCTTCCGCAGCAATATTCCGTCAGTGAACGGCGGATGTGTTCTGCGTTGAAAATATATCGGAATGCCTATCGATATCAACCGGTCAAGGATCAGCAGGCCCAGTTGAGAATGCGAATACGGGAGATAGCAGAAGTGCGGATCCGGTACGGATATCGCCGTATTCATGTGTTGCTGCTTCGGGAAGGCTGGCATATCAACCACAAGAGAGTATACTGGGCTGAAGCGCCGTCCGTTACGGCAAAAAGGGAGCGGTATTTATTCCCAAACCATAACTCGATTGTATCCCTTCTTGAGTTCTTCCAACGGACCTGCTTTAGCCGTTCCTGCGCGGGCATTACCCAGCAAATCGGTATCCAGCATAATCGGGCGGCCATCCGGCGCGTCGTATACGCACGCCGTGATGCGCGGCGCGCCAAGAGTAGCCGTGCTTATAATACCCGCCTTATGCTCAAGCATCTCTGCAGAGACATCCAGTTCTAGGTACGCCTTAGCGTTCTCCTGCGAAACCTTTACGTCAGCGCAGTATGTTGGCAGCGTGGTTGCGCCCTTTTCATGGTTATATGCTTTCGCGTAGCGCAGATAAACATTGTCACGGATATAGACAGGCTGGTGAACGCGCATGAACTTATCCAGATCGCCGACGCCAAGCGAAATAACCATTTGTCGGTAGGTTTCCAAATCAGCCGGGAAGCCGTTATAGCTAGTAGTACCGACACAGGAATCCGTTTCCAGTGCCTCGCCCTGACCCGCAAACAGGTTGTTGAAGAACCGGTCGTCGCCTCCGTAAACCACCGCAGTGGAAGCGACTTGCGTGGTGTGCGCATAATGATATGGTGTGGATCGGTCCGGCACCATAATGCGCCGCATGGAACCGCCGATCAGGTTATGCACGAAGGCTGTGCCCTGCGCAGCGTTGTCGATGGTGTATGAGGAAGCAAAAATGTTATTGTCCACCAAGCAAGGTCCGTGCGTGACCTCAATGAAGAAATCCCGGCTGTTGTCGTGCATCACGTTTTTGGAGATACGCGTGCCCTGTGCCTGCCAGTCCAGCCATGTGCCCAGCGTGCAGTGATGGATATGGTTGTTGAGAATCTGCGCGTCGATTGCGGCGTGGAGCTTGATGCCTGCGATTTCATAGCCGAAATACTCATATTTCACCGCAATGTTGTAGATGTGGTTGTGCTCGATCCTGCTGAAAACGCACCCCATATGACCTACGATGCCGTTTTGGCCGCAGTCGAAAATGGTGTTGTTGCGGATGATATGCGACCCGATGGTTGCCTTGCACCAGCCTTGCTGCAATGCCTTGAATACCGATTCCATCTGGTTCTGGTATCCGGGTTTGAGTTGATAACGCGTACAGAAATTATCTCCCGTAGAAGCTTCCTTCCCGATGCTGATCGCACTGCACTTAGCGTCGTGCAGAATGTTATTCTCAATGATCCAGCCTTTGCTCCAATGCGCGCCGACCATGCCCGGCTGATCCGCAGTCGGCGGCGTCCACGGACACGCGGCCTGCGCAAACTCAAATCCGCGCACGATGATGTAGTTGACGCCCGGGCGTTCAGGATAGAAACAACATTTCCGGACATTGATCTCGGTCAGTTCACGGTTCGGATCCGCCCCCTGGAAATTCGCATAGATGGTCGTATGCGTGTCGTCCACCTCGGCATACCATTGGTACAGCGTGCCGTCAGGATCCGCAAGGTATTCCGGGTGCAGGCTCCAGCGCGGAGCGTAGCCATTCACCCGGCGCGTCGGTTGCTTTACTTCGTCCAGGCTGACCGCTTCGTAGAAGGAGCGTCCGTTTAGGTATATATCGCCGGTATGCACTACGTGGTTTGTGGGATAAATAAACCAATCGCCGCCCAACTGATGCGCATAGGGGTTATAGTCGCCGAAAAATGTATTGGGAAGGGCGACTTTCCAGGCCGTGCCTCCGATGTTTTCCCACCCCGTGATTTGCTCCGACCCCTTGACAACGACCTTTTCGTCTGCGGCGGCTTCATATACGATACGTTGCAGGTCGTTCGTGCCGGCGTTGGCAGGCTTCACCCATTCACGGTAAACGCCTTCATGGACAATAACGCGGTCTCCCGGTTCTGCAATGGCGGCAGCATGCCCGATGGTCTGAAATGGCAGCGCCTTGGAGCCGCATTGAAAATCGCTGCCGCTTTTTGCCACGTGATATTCCTGGTTCATGATCTTTGCTCCTTTTTATGCGATTAATTCGTCCGGATTGGGAATGTATTTGTTTTTATTCTGCCGTTCAGCAACACATTCTCCCGTCTCGGCCATTTTGCAGTGCAGCGGGGAATGGGAACGCGCTTGAGGCAGATCGGATCCGGATATCGTTTGTTTGGAACGCGCGTAACGAAAACTCCGATAGATCCATTCGCTTGAAAGCGGAATACCTTCCAAGAAAGCTTTTTGACGATTGCCGTCGCTTTGTCGTCTGGACACAGCCTCCATATTCAACGAAAGAAGAACGAAATCGGGGTTCGCGTATGTCATCATTGAATACATATTATCGACGCACATTTCATTCCCTAGATACCATGCTTTAGCTTGCCATGGCGTTTCCTGCCCATATTTCCCTCTCGTGTCAGACCTGAAATTGCCTGAAGTATGATCGGTGCATTCCACAATATGAAGCGCGTCTCTTAGGCATTGGTGCCCAAGTTGATGATACGCATCGGCTCGGCGCCGATCGCACGCGTCCACTTCTATTCGTCGTGACCGATTTCATAGGTATAGTACCGGTACTAGGCAGTATCAAGCCGCGTTTTTCTTATTCTTTGGGGCTTATGGAGTCCTTCTAGTCTAAAACGGAAATGAAAATTACTGCCCGGAAGCCGTACGATTGGAATGTTAGTCGACTTTATCGCTTTTATAAATTCCTTCCGAGAACCATTTGCATCCGCGGTCGGATGTTTCGGGTCGTACACGCCGCCATTGACCATTGTCCCGATAGGCTTAAGGAATGCGCCGTACAGCCCTGGAGAAATCTCCCTGATCTGGAATTAAGGTTGTACATGGATCCCGGCTATTTTCATTATTATTTCCCATGGATTGTCCGGCGGTGTCTGATTTTGCTCGATACGCACTGGAAAATGTAAAGATCGTTCAGGATTTACCGCTGGAGAGATAAGCGTCAAGCAGCAGCCGCGTAACCGAACTTGCAGGACTTTGTACCGGTTTTACGACATCACCGAATGACATGAAAACAGGATTCTGCGAATCTAGAGCCGGCCAGTAAGGCAAACACTCGCCGAGCGTCCCTAAGCCGTTAGGATCTCCGCTGCTGATGAAGTTAAACAGATAGTCACACATTTGCCGTGCTAAATCATAATGCTTTCCGGTAAATGGTCGCCAGCATTTTGCGAGTGTCTCGAAAAAGAACCAAAGGTCCACGGAGTGGAACGCGCCGGGGTTGTCATACCCGGGGATCTCGGCGCTGAACTCATAGGCGTAAATCGTATCCTTCGCTTTCATCCCAGCGGCGTGGACAGCAAACGCAATGGCATTCACATCCCCTTCGCGCCGGATGCTTTCCTTTGTGGCGGGCGAGGTAAACGCCGCCAGAAAACGTGCCTGATCCAAGCCGGGGATTTTGGCGGCATAGGTCCGCAGGGAAGCGTCGTCCTCAGCGCGTGGGCTGAGGCGGAATTCATTGTCCGTGGAGCCCATGATCACCGGGCAATGGACGCGATCCTCATGCAGATACCAGCGGTCGGGGGCATAAGGCAGGAACGCGCCATCAACCGAGGCGGGCCACAGACCGGCATTCGTCCAGGAGAGCGCGGCGTCAAGCAGCCGCCGCCAGGGCACACGCCGGGCCTCTTCCAACGTACCAACACCCAGCGCTTCCCGGAAAAAGCGCTTGCCTCTCTGCTCAGCTTCCCGCAATGGGACACATAGCGAAAACATATCTGGGTACGCAGGAGCAAATAAACCACTGACGATCACCGCGCGGCGGAACAGCCCCTCGTTTTTCCGATGGGAAATCTGCGCACTGACGCTCATTCCACCCGCCGATTGTCCGCCGATGGTGATGTTCTCCGGATCTCCTCCGAAGGCTACGATATTACGTTTTACCCATTGCGTGCCGAACTGCTGATCCAGGAAACCAAAATTCGTAGCACTCTGCGGAGCTTCTGCGGTCAGCTCGGGGTGCGCCAGGAAACCGAATACGTTGAGCCGATAGTTGATGGTGACTACCACCGCGCCGCGCCTGGCGATGCGCTCTCCGTCAAATTCCATTTCGACTGTCGCGCCGACCTGCAGCCCGCCACCGAAATACCATACGAACACCGGCAGTTCGGTTTGCTTTTCTGCCGGCGCCCAGATATTTAGGTATAAGCAATCCTCATCCATGCACGGGTCGTCATCCACCCACCACTCACGCGTATAGATATTGTCTTTGTTTTTGCCGGTCACAGCCTGCGGGGTAATGGGGCCGAAATCGTAGGCGGCATACTCGCCTTTCCAGTGATCGCACGGCTGAGGCGGGCGCCAACGGTTCTTCCCCACCGGCGGAGCGGCAAACGGGATTCCTTTGTAGCTGGTGATGCGCGGATCTGCGGCAGGCAAACCCCTGACTATGCCAGACTCAGTTTTTGCTGTGCGGATCAAGGGCATATAGTTTTCCTCCTGATTGTGTGTTTTATGGGAGTTCGGCATTCGGCCTTTTGGAGAAGGTTCGTTACGTTTCGCCTCTGCCTGCTTGTGGTGGATTCCGGGGGTACAGACTATTTCGCGGCAGAGGTTGAAGCAGATCTGGTGATCAGGTCTTTGTGAATGGTGGCGTACTTGATATTATACACAAAAAGAAGCAGGTATAAAAGCATCATGTGATCCGCAAGACAATTTTTGGCGCAGAAGGCTTTAAAGAGTTTTCGTATGTGATGAAAGGGTATTGTTGACGTTTTTGTAGCGACGCATATGCATCAGTGGTATTATAATAGTGAAAGAAGCGGATGATCCGATGCGAATGCAAAAGGAGTAATTTGCACGCAGGAATTACCGTGCTCTCATCATAGAACGGCTGTCCGAAGGCAGTACTGTCGCGGAGGTTATACAGTATACGACAGCAAGAACGGTTCAGTCGCGACGATCCGGCGGTTAAGAGAACACTCTTGGGGAGAGCGATCGAGCAGGGGATGGCGGACGGTAACGCGAAAGTTCTGCAAGCGTGCATCTAAAAAGCAAAGTGAAAGTACGGCAAGGAATAATGAAAAAGGAAGATATTCATGAACGTAAGAAATAAGATGATTCTAGTCACCGGCGGCGCCGGAGGCCTTGGTAGCGCGATGGCAAAGCTGCTGAGCGAAAACGGGGCGAAAGTCCTGATAATGGATTTGGAAGCTGCTCGGGGAAAAGGTGAAGCGATTGCCGCCGAACTGAAAGTTGCGGGCGGCGAGGCCTGGTTTTATGGCGCGGATGTTACCTCCGAGGACGACTGGAAAAGGGCGATCGAGTTTGCCAAACAAAACAGTGACAAGGTGGATGTGCTCATCAACAACGCGGGCATCAATATCCGTAAGCCTGTGGAGGAAATGAACATCGACGAGTGGATGACGATGATGAAGGTCAATACCGGTTCCACATTCCTTGGCTGCAAATACGTCATGCCGGTGATGCGCAAACAGGGCGGCGGCGTCATCATCAATACCTCCTCCGTATGCGGTCTGATCGGGCATAAATACACAACGGAAGCCTATACCGCGACCAAGGGGGCGATCACGATGCTGACAAAGGCGATCGCTTCCCGCTATGCCAAGGACAACATCCGATGCAATTCCATACACCCGTCCACAGTGGATACGCCTTTTATTCAAGCGCTGTTCAACGATCCCGAAACCGGCGCACAGCGGCGTGCAGAGCGGCTGGGTGAAGTGCCGCTGGGACGGCTTGCCACTTCTGCCGACGTCGCCAACGCGGTCTTATATCTGGCGAGCGACGAAGCTTCCTTTATCAACGGCGTTTCGCTTCCGATCGACGGCGGTGTGACCTGTTATTAGTCAATCGAGATTTAACAATAGGAGAAAAGTATATGGAATTCAATGCGAACGAAATCCGCGATCTAAAAAAACGCGCGGCGCAGCTCAGGAGTAATCTGATCGATATGGTCCCTCCGGGGAAAGTGGGTCATCTCGGGGGCAGTTCCTCCATTATGGATGTTGTTGCTGCCCTTTACTTCAAAGTCATGAATGTGTTCGAAGATCCTAGGGACCCTCGGCGCGACCGACTGGTATTTTCCAAGGGACACGCGGTGCTGGCACAGTACGCCGCGTTTGTAGAGCTGGGCTATGTGGAGCGCGAAGCGCTGAAGTATGTCAAGACTCTGGGATGCACCCTGCAGGGCCATCCGGATATGGATCAGACGCCCGGCATTGAAGCGGTTACCGGTTCTTTAGGGCAGGGTTTGTCCATTTGCCTGGGTATGGCGCTCGGCTTTCGATTGGATCAAAAAGCTTCCCGTGTGTATTGTATCGTCGGTGACGGAGAGCAGGCGGAGGGCCAGATTTGGGAAGCTGCGGTGGCGGCCGCAGCTTACAAGGCGGACAATCTCTGCACGGTCATTGACGTTAATGGCGTTCAGGCGACTGACTCGGTTGATCGTGTGCTTGCAAATCCCGATCTCTATCAGAAGTGGGAAGCGTTCGGCTGGCATACCATCGAAATCGACGGTCATGATATGAATCAAATCCTTGCCGCTTTTGCCCAAGCCGAGGCGACGAAGGGCAAGCCCACTGCCATTTTAGCAAGAACTGTCAAGGGCAAGGGCTTCGCCTTTGCGGAGGGCAAGGCTGCCTATCACAACGCGGCAATGAACGAGGACGAATACGCACAAGCCAGGGAAATGGTCAAAAAAATGATGGAGGAGGTGTAACAATGGGGACGGGCAATATGCGGATGGCCTATGGCCGGGCATTGCTGGAATTGGGCAGAACCAACAATCAGATCGTCGTTCTGGAAGCCGATCTTGGGAAATCCACCATGTCCAACATATTTGAGGGTGAATTCCCCGAGCGCTACTTCCAGATGGGTATCGCGGAGGCGAACATGATATCCGTAGCCGCCGGCCTTGCGCTGACGGGACACGTTGCGTTTGCCAACTCCTTTGCGGTATTCGTTTCCGGGCGCCCTTACGACCAGATTCGGTCCTCCGTGGCTATTCCGCACCTGAACGTCAAGATCTGCGGGTCCTCCGCTGGATTGTCGGATTTCGGCGACGGGAAGACCCATCAGTCTGTCGACGATATCGCGATTATGCGCGTGCTGCCGAACATGAAGGTGTTCTCTCCGGCGGATGCTGTCGAGACTGCTAAAGTCGTCATGGCGATGGCAGAAATTCCCGGCCCGTGCTACATTCGTTTGAACCGCAACGACTTGCCGGATGTTACCGATCCCGGCGAACCTTTCGAATACCGCAATGCGAAAACACTCCGAGACGGCAAGGATATTGTGATTTACGCGACGGGATATATGGTCTATCAAGCGCTGGAAGCAGCAAAGACTCTGGAAGCGGACGGCATTTCCGCGAAGGTGATCAACGTCGCAACAATCAAGCCTTTCGACGCCGAAGGCGCGCGTGCGGCTGCTGTAGGCATGAAGGCGGCGTTTTCTGTCGAGGAAGCGAGCATCTACGGCGGGCTGGGATCCGCGGTTTGCGAAACGCTTTGCTCCGGACCGGACGAGAGCCGGATTCCGGTGGGCGTAATCGGTATTCGGGATACCTTCGGTACCTGCGCACAGAGCTACGAAGAGCTGCTGAAATGCTATCACCTGATGCCGGAGGATATTGTAGCTAAGGTTAAGGATATGCTGTAATTCTTTTATACACTGAAAGACGCATTGGAGGGAAAGGCGATGAAAATTGGATTTATCGGACTTGGCATCATGGGCAAGCCCATGGCAAAAAACCTGGTCAAGGCGGGTTATGAACTGATCGTAAGTGATAAGTACGCAAAAAACGCGGTGGAAGAACTTGCCGCTGAAGGCGCAGCCGCAGCCGAGACCAACGCGGAAGTCGGCGCGCAGGCGGATATCCTCATCACAATGGTCCCCAACTCCCCGGAAGTCAAGGAAGCGCTTTTCGGTGAAAACGGGGCGGCGCAGACGCTCAGGCCTGGCAGCATCGTGCTGGACTGCTCATCCATCGATCCCGTCGCGTCCCGTGAAATCAGCGTAGAACTGGCTAAAAAGGGCGTGGAATTGATGGATGCCCCGGTATCCGGCGGCGAACCCAAGGCAATTGACGGCACGCTGGCCTTCATGGTAGGCGGCAGGCCGGAAATCTTCAATAAGGTGAAGCCGCTCCTGGATGCAATGGGCGCATCCGCCGTTCTTTGCGGTGATACAGGCGCGGGCAATGTGACCAAGCTGTGCAACCAAATTGTCGTCGCGGTGAACATCGCTGCTGTTGCGGAAGCCCTGACGCTCGGCCAGCAGTGCGGCGTTGAGCCGGAGAAGATTTTCCAAGCCATCAAAGGCGGTTTGGCCGGCTCCGCTGTGATGAACGCCAAGGCGCTCATGATGATGAACCAGAACTTCAAGCCCGGTTTCCGCATCAATTTGCACATCAAGGACCTGAATAACGTTGTCGAAGCCGCCGCGAAGTACGATAGCCCGATCCCGCTGACTCAGTCCGTGCTCGAAATGATGAAAATCCTCAGGCGCGACGGCGACGCGAGCTGCGATCACAGCGCGTTGGCCAAGTACTATCAGAAGCTCACAAACGAAAAATTGCATCACTAGGCGTTCGTATAGAACCGCCGTAAATACTTGTGTGGTTTGGTGTTACTCTACTGTTTTAAGATTTGTTGCCGTAGAGGAAAACGAAACAACTTTCATATTCGGAGCTTGGCTTTTGACATGCTTCGTCGTACAGGACACAAAACAGTAGAGCGCGGCTGAGCCTGTTGATTATACCATCATCTTTATATTTGGCATAATACTCGAAAACACAGTTGTTGGCGAATGGCGACGGTGTGCGATATAAATTGATTGTTTAGCAGAACCAACACCAGCGGGGATATTGCATTGTTCAGCGGAAGAATGGCTGGCACCGGCAAGGATGAAAGGATCGCCCGGCATCCGGATACATCAGAATTTGATATAGCAGGTCAATGAATAGAGAATTAGTATAGGTCATGTCGAAGATCATTGCTCCTGCTGTATACCGATGCTTACAAACGAGCGGGGCCGCAAAGGACACTAGCATAAAAAGAAAGCGTCGTCAGTAGCGGAAAACAACAACAGACTACACATTATTACGGGGGATTATTATGCGTAGCTTCCGTATGGCTTATTCTGGAATTAAGTCACCAGAACACGCAGATTTCTTGCGGTATTGCGATGGGCTTATACCCGTGTTCTGCTTGAATATCTTGCAGAAGTGAAAGGAATCGGTATAACCAACCCGCGCGCCGACTTCCCGGATGAGGAGTTCCGTATCCGTCAGCAACTGCTTGGCCGTAAAAATACGGCATTCCGTCAGGAATCGATGCGGGGAAATGCCCACCCGGTTGCGAAAGATGCGCGTAAGATACGATCCCGAAAACCCGTATCGTGCCGCGGTTGCTGAGAAATTGATGGGTTGTGCCAGGTTATCGCGGATGTAGTGCTGCACAGCGTCGACAATCTGTCCCGGGCTTTGCGAGGATTCCGCAACGATCTCGCCACGCCGGCTATTAAGCTCCGAATACATTTTTTCCAGCGTGTTTCTGAGCTCTTCCCGGTTGACAGGTTTCAATAGATAATCAAAAGCTTGATTCTGCAACGCATCACGTACGAACTGAAAATCATCGTATCCACTGATGATCACTTTTTTGATCCCGGGTCTTCGTTCGGCCAGGAGGCCGAACAGCTCGAGCCCGTTTATAACGGGCATTTTTATGTCTGAAAACACGACATGAGGAAGCAGTTCCTCTGTCATCCGAAGCGCCTCCGCGCCGTCGTGCGCGATGCCTGCAACACGGAATCCGGGATGTGTTTTTTCGATATTCATTGCAATGTTGTTGGCGATAAGCTTTTCATCGTCGGCAACGATCACACGAAACTTATCCTCCATGATAGGGTCCTCCGATCGTTACGCACGCGCCGCCATCGGCGTTGTTCCCCACGATGAAGATGACGTTTTGGGCGTTCAGCAACCGATTGCGCATGCAAATGTTGAGTAATCCCATTCCCCCGATGGAAAGCGACGGCATGAGGCCCACCACGTTGATGATGCGGATGTTTTCGTTGATTTCGCGCAGCGTGTCGTCGGTAAATCCCGGTCCGTTGTCTCTGACCGTAATCTCATAACGGTCGGTAGTGTGGCTACCGGTGATGCGCACGTGCCAGGGCGGCTTATTTTGTGTGACGAACTTCACGGAGTTTTCCACGAGCAACTGCAGACAGAGTTTTGGTACCTGCACGTTCATGAGATCATCGGGAACGTTCACACTGAAGCAAAGATCGCCCTGATACCGAAGCGTCATGCACCGAAGGAAATCCTCAGTGCATTTCAGTTCGTCCTCCAGTCGTACGGATATACCCGTATCCGAGGAAATATAACGGAGAATACGTGCCATTGCCTGGCACATTGCGACGATTTCCTCCTTCATATCGCCCTCCGCCATGGATTGTATCGCAGACAGGCTGTTATAAAGGAAATGCGGGTTCATCTGCGATTGCAACGCCAGCATTCGGGATTGCATCTCCTGCTGCTGCGCCAACAGCTGTTTCTGCATGCTGCTCTCAATCTTTGCCTGCATATGCAGGAAGCCATCGTGCAGCGCTGCGATCTCGATGATGTTCGTTACGGGTTTCCTTTCTTTTACTTGCGCGCCCAGGTCGTATTGCCGCACCTCGTGGGAAAGCGCCGAAATGGGGTCGGTGATTCTCTTGGCCGCGAAGAACCCGATCACCAGCGCGAAGCACAGCGTCAGCAACACGGGCAGGACGATCCCCCGTAAATACTTTATGACGGGAAGGAACACCTCTGAACGGTGTATGAAAAGGATGGTGATAAAGCCCGACTGTTCGGACGGCACGCACAGGCTGAATACGCTGTCGGCTTTGCCGTCTGTTTGAAACTCCTGAAAGTCCTCAGGGTAGCCTGTTCGCTTTACGTGAGCAAGCTCCGTATCCCATCCGGCATCTAGCGGCCACATGGGTACGCCGCTCTGATCCAGTACGATGACGGTTTCCCCGTATACGCTTCCCGAATTGATGGCGGCGGCAAGCACTTTGCGCATGCTTTTTTGGATCTCCACATATCCCTGCGGAAGGTTGAACACATCGTAATACTTCCTGACAAGGGAGATGAAGCGTTTGCCGTTCGGATCGGTGTAGTAGCGGGAAATATGGGCGTCTTCGCCCGTATAGCAAACGGTTTTGTTGAATTCGCTATCCTGCAGCGCCTGATACCATGGCTGGTCCTGCGCTCTGTCGTCCCGCACTTCGTTGCACAGGCCTGAGGCAACTGCTCCCTGATCCAGCGCGTATAGGTTGATTTGATCCACCGGGCGGTTCGGGCCCAGAATGCTGGTGAGAAGCTCGCCCAGCATCTTGGCGTTTTCAAATGTGGACATCGTATCCTGGGCCTGTTTGCCGCTCAGGTATTTGTAGAATGTGTCCTTGACGAGATTGGAATAGGAAACGTTCATCGATACCATGTTCATCTGCTGCAATTCGCCGTCGATTGTCGCGGCGACGTTCTGCGCGTTCTGCCGGAGCGCGGCAAAGGTCTGCTTGCTTACGTTCTGCGCTTCGGAGTACACGAAATAAACCGTGAACGCGACAAAGGACATCAGAATAATGATCGAATAAGTGAGAAAAAGCGAAGAGCGTATGGTATGGCGCTTCATCCTGTCCTCCGGTTCAAAAAAAACATAGATCAGCCGAATCCATCCATTCAAATTGCGACGGGATGCTAATATACTTAAGACAAAAGAGGACTGTTACCTCATTGTATGCTCGTGAAATAATCTTGTCAATCAAAGAAGGAGGCTTGCCAATGAACTTTCTCAAGAAAACCCTGGGCGTTGCGCTGACGCTGATTTTGTGCTTTGTGATCGCAGGCGCATCCGCCGGAACGACTATCACCTACATGGCCAGCAGCGACTGGGTCATGGATGCCGAGATGGACCTCGGCGCGAAATTCTTCGAAGAAACAGGAATCACCGTTGACTATCAGATTGTCCCGGCCGACCAGTATATCAATCTTCTAATGACAAAACTCAATGCGGGCGAATGCACCGATATCTTCGGCTCTCAGGGCGGCCGGTTTGACATCGTAACTCAGCTGAACGTGGAAAAGAACGCGCTGCCCCTGTCTGGCGAAGCTTGGGCGTCCAACGTGGATCCTCTGGCGGCTGCGGAACTGAGCGTAAACGGCGTGCTGTACGGGCAACCGATACAGGATGTGTCCGCGGTCTGGGCGGTTGCCTACAACAAGCAGATCTTCAGCGACTTAAGTCTCAGCGTACCAACGACCTATGCCGAGTTAAAAACCATCTGCCAGACGATCCTTGATTCCGGCATTACGCCTATATACGAGTGTGTGTCGGATGGCTGGCATCACGTGCTTTGGTTCCCTGAAATGGGCGTAGCTCTTGAAAAAGCGGAACCCGGCCTGGCGGATAAGTTGAACAGGAACGAAACCACCTTTGCACAGAGTACTGCGGCGTTGACATTGGTCAGCCAGATCAAGGAAATGGCAGACCTTGGTTACTGGGGTGACAACTACATGGCGAACACCTATGCGGACGCCACGAAAAACATTGCTTCCGGCGAGTTTGCCATGTTCGTCGCGAACCAAGGCTTCCCGAGCGAAATTCATGTCGCGTATCCGGATTTTCCAGCGGAGAATATCGGCTATTTCGTCATCCCGCTGCTTGATAACCAGATTCTGAATATGAATCCCGTCGGTCCTTCCCGCTTTGTGTATTCCGGCTCCGCAAACGCCGACGCCGCCAAACAGTATCTGGCGTTCATCGCGCAGCCCGAGAATCTCCAGTACCTGGTCGATAACGTTCCCAAGTACAATGCCTTGCCATACTCAGGCTTGCAGAACAGGTACTCCGACGAGATCAAGGCTTTCTATGATGCTTATCCGGTCCACGGCACGGTGTACCAGACGCTTGTGAAGTACTTGAATCCCCAGTGGATGGAAATCGGCAAAGAACTTACGGCCATGCTTCAGGGTGATGAGACTGCAGAACAGGTGCTGGCCAATATCGACCGGAACCGCGCGGATCAAGCGAAAGCAGCCGGCGACGCATACTGGCAATAATGCAATATCGTCGCAGACCAAGGTGCACAGGAATCTCCCCTGGCATTGTCGAAAGAGAATCTGAGCGCACGTCTCATGACCAGCCTTGTAACCTTTCGGAGATACAGGCAACCTTCTCACCGACTGCGGAATGCCTGGATCGGCAAGACATACCCCGCTGAATAAGGCGGGGGAAAGCGGTCTTTCCAATGCATCGGCGGGGCGGGCTCGTAGGCCCGCCCCGCCTTATATACTCACGGAGGAAAGCATGAACGAACGAAAGGTTTACCCAACCTATTTTGCGGCCGGAGCGTTGTTTTTATATGTTATCCTGTACGTTTTCCCGGGGATTATCGGTATAGGCTATGCGTTTACGGACTGGTCGGTATATTCTAAAGAGCTGCATTATATCGGCTTTGATAATTTCGCCACAGTTTTTTCATCGAATTACAATTATACGCGATATATTACAAATACGCTTACGTTCACCGTCGTCACGACGGTGATGAAGAACATTTTAGGCATCGGCCTGGCGCTGATGCTGACCAAACGGATACGCTTTCTGAACTTTCATCGAGCGGTGATGTACGTCCCTTCCGTGCTATCGGCGCTGATCGTCGGGATGATTTTCCGCTCCATCCTCAATCCCAAAGTCGGACTACTCAACGTTACCTTGCGGGCGGTTGGGCTGGACGGACTTACGATGCAATGGCTCACCGATTCGAAAATCGCGTTCCGTTCCGTTATGGCGGTGGATATCTGGAAGGGGATGGGGTATATAATGACGATTTTCATCGCAGGCATTATGTCCATCTCCCCGATGTATTTCGAGGCGGCTGACATCGACGGCGCCAACAGTTGGCAGCGGTTTCGCTATATTACGCTGCCTATGCTCTCGCCGACACTCGCGGTGACGACTGTACTGAACGTTATCTATGGTTTGAAAGTATTCGACATGGTTTATGCGCTGACCAATGGCGGTCCGGGTTACGCTACGGAAGTGCTGTATACTGGCGTGTATAAGGAATTCGGCTTAGGACGGTATGCTATCGGCACGGCATTATCTTCCATTATGTTTGTGTTCATGCTGGTCGTCGGCTACTTTATGATACGGCTGCTTACGAGAAATGAGGAGTCGCTGGCATGAAAACAAGAAAAAGACTGCGCTCCTTGGGCGTGAACATGATAGCCTGCCTTTTGTCGCTGATCATGTTAATCCCGATCGTCTTGATTCTCCTCAATTCCTTCAAAACCAGCCAGGCTGCGTCCGATATGTCGCTGGCGTTGCCGGTGGGTGGGCTTCACTTTGAAAACTACACGCTGGTGATACAAAAGGGTAAGCTTGGCGTTACCTTTTTCAACAGCCTGCTATACTCCAGCGGAAGCGTTTTGCTGTGCGTAATCCTAAGCGCGCTTGCGGCTTATGTCCTGTCCCGCAACCGCAGCCGCCTGCACCGTTTCATCTATGTGTTCATTGTGCTTGGCATCACCATGCCGATCAACTTTGTTTCCCTCATGAAGGTGATGCAGCTGACGCTTCTGCAGAACACGCGGATTGGCATCATTCTTCTGTATACGGCCATACAATTGCCGTTTGACGTGTTTTTGATTTACAGTTTCGTAGGGAAAATCCCGCGTGACATCGACGAGGCGGCCGTGATAGACGGATGTACGCCCCTGCGGCTGTTTTACTCCGTGGTGCTGCCGCTGCTCAAGCCCGTTCTGGTTACCGTGATGGTGCTGACCTTCCTGAATACATGGAACGAGTTCGTGCTGCCGCTTTATTTTCTCGGCTCTTCCTCCATGTGGCCGATGACGCTGGCCGTGTATAATTTTTTCGGTATGTACGTTACGGACTGGAACCTCGTATCAGCGGATATCGTGCTGACAGTTCTGCCCGTGGTGATCGTATATCTCTTGGGGCAAAAGCATATCGTTGCGGGTATGACGGCGGGCGCCGTGAAGAGCTGAGCGCGCCTGTCGCCGGCGCATAAACACAGGAGTTCTCATCAGTAAAGGAGTGGGCTTATGTGGACCATAATTTCGGAACAGCCGAAGGCAGCTGTATTCTCTGATGGGCGGGACTGCCTCCGTATCGGGGCGGTGAACCGGGGGTGCTTTCGTATCACGCAGACGAGGGAAAAGGGTTTTATCCTGCGCAATGAGCCAATGATCGTTCGTGCGCAATCGGAGGCTGCGTTTTCGGTTTCGGAGGAGAAGGTTGTGTATCGAATCCAGACGGACGCGCTGTATATTACGCTGGACTGTCAGCGTGGATTCTTATCCTATTATGACGGGAGCGGCCGTTTGTTGACGAGCGAGCCTGCGGCGTGCGGTCGCACCCTGACGAGAACCGACATCGTTCGCTATCGTTATGACGTCGATGCTGAAACGACGCAGCACCAAAGCGTGGACGGGGCGAAAATGACGGCGGAGGGAACACCATACACCGATCGCGAAGGGTTTTCGGCGCGGCTTTCGCTACGTGTTGCGGAAGACGAGGTTTTATACGGCCTCGGGCAGCACGAGGAGCGCGTGCTTAACCACCGGTATGATGACCAGTATCTATACCAGCACAATTGGAAAATCAGCATCCCTGTGCTCGTTTCGTCGAACGGATGGGGCGTGTTCCTCAACACAGGTTCCTATGTCGCTTATCATGGAGACCGGGACGGCTGCACATTTGTGGTAGACGCTGCGGACGAGCTGGATTACTTCGTGTTCTACGGCGGGAATCTGGACGGTTGCGTCGCGGTGATGCGCAGCCTGACGGGCGACGCCCCGCTGCCGCCGCAATGGGCATTTGGCTATCTGCAATGCAAGGAGCGTTATAAAACCCAACAGGAATTGATCGATATTGCTACGGAGTACCGCAGGCGGAATGTTCCGCTGGACGCTGTGGTACAGGATTGGTTTTCCTGGCCGGAGGGCTTATGGGGGCAAAAAAGCGTCGACACGGCTCGGTATCCCGACCTGAAAGCGGCAACGGACACATTGCATGGAATGCATTGCCATCTGATGTGGTCTATCTGGCCGAATATGACCGGCAACGGAGCGGATCGCCTCGCGTTTGAAAAACTGGGGCTTCTGCTGGGGAACCGCTCTACTTATAATGCGTTCAGCGCTGACGCCCGGGCCCTGTATTGGAAACAAGCTGACGATGGGCTGTATTCCCAAGGTGTGGATGCCTGGTGGTGCGACTGCTCCGAACCTTTCGAAGCCGATTGGCACGGCGAGGAGGAGCCGTCCGGGGCGGAGCGTATGCGGATGAACGTATCCGAAGCCAAGCGATATATTGACCCGACCTTGATCAATACCTATTCCGTTTACCACGCTCAGGGGGTGTACGAGGGACAGCGGGGTACCGATGCTGGGAAACGTGTATTGATTCTGACGCGTTCCGGCTATCCCGGACAGCAGCGTTACGGCACGTTTGTTTGGAACGGCGACACGTCGGCATCCTGGAAAGCGCTGAGAGACTGGATCCCCAACGCGCTCAACCTTTGCGTAACCGGAATCCCGTATTGGACGCAGGATGTCGGTGCCTTTTTTGTGAAGCGCTGGAAGCAATGGTTCGGGCGCGGTGAGTATGAAAACGGCGTGCAGGATGAAGCGTACAGGGAGTTGTACCTGCGGTGGTTTCAAGCCAGCACGTTTTTACCGATGCTCCGTGCGCATGGCACGGATACGCCCCGTGAAGTCTGGCAATTCGGCACGTCGGGCGATGAATATTATGATGGCATCGTAGAGATGATTAAACTCAGGATGCGGTTGTTGCCTTATCTTTATTCCCTGGCGGCGGACATTACCTTCCGACGCGGCACGATGTTGCGAATGCTTGCCTTTGATTTTTCTTATGACCCGACCGCAAGGGAGATCATGGACGAATTTCTGCTGGGGCGCGCCTTGCTTGTATGCCCTGTACTCACGGAAGGCGCGCGTTCCAGAATGGTATACCTGCCCGCAGGTGTCGGCTGGTTTTCGTTTGCGACCGGCGCTTTTTTCCGCGGCGGTCAATGGATTAAGGCGGACGCGCCTTTGCAGGAAATACCGTTGTACGTACGCGCGGGCAGTATCCTGCCGTTGGGGCCGGTAAAGCAGTATACGGCGGAAGTCAATGGACAACCCCTGATCCTGCGCATTTATTCCGGCGCCGACGCGGATTTTAGTCTTTATAACGACGCTGGCAACGGATATAGATACGAGCATCAGGATTACGGTTGGCTCCATTTGCATTGGGATAACCGCAAACACAGCTTGACGCAAACCGTCGAAGGCGATCCGCGATATATCGCGGGAAACCCGTTGATTGAGGTGATTGAATACCCTTCATCGGCTGAAGAACGGATAGTCTAGTTAACGCCAGGCTGGACGCGCTGGTTAATGTGATGTATTAAAAAGCCGCCTCCATTTATAATGGAGGCGGCGGGCGGAGAAACGGCGCATGGAGGTAATACACCGTTTTACAGCTATTTTACGATGCCTTTTTTCAGGATGACGTTCGCGTAGAGCGCTTTTTCACCCGTGGCGACGCATGCGTAGCAACGCTGCCCTCTCGTGTAGAAGGCGTTCTTGTCGATCGTTTCGTCGCGCAAGCCGTCAGCGTCGTGCTTTTCTCCGATTTCCCGGTAATATTCCCAGATCTCCGGCTTGTATGGATCGCCAGGCAATACAGCCATCAGGGCTACAGGGTGCTCCACATAGGCGTCCAGCGGGAAAAACTTGAGAAGCATATCCAGTATTTCCCGGATTCCGTGGCCGTCCATACGAACGCAGCGTTCTGGGCAACCGAACTTTGGATAATTTCCATCGCACAGCAGAAGCTCGTCGCCGTGTCCCATTTCCATAATCACTTTCATCAACTCCGGGGGCATAAGATCCGGAATGTGCTTTAGCATGTTTGTTTCCTCACTTCGTTATCGTGCCGTTTTCATCCCATAAATCGTGCCAGTCTTTCGCGCCCGGCCATAGAA
The DNA here is from genome assembly GCA_016930575.1 of Clostridiales bacterium. Lineage (GTDB taxonomy): Bacteria > Bacillota > Clostridia > Christensenellales > Aristaeellaceae > CAXXOK01. The sequence continues at coordinate 60,215 of JAFGGL010000040.1, forward strand.
ACACCTGTCCCTTGATGAGACGGTTGTTGCATTCCACGGTCTTCAAGTCCGTCATCTCGTTCTTTGTGAGCGGATCGACCGTCGTGCATTTCAGATTGGACGCATATTCGTTCTCATAGATGGAGAATGGAATGGGAATCTGACCGCGCTGTACAGCCCACTTTAGGCAGACCACGGCGGGGTGCACATCGTGCGCTTTAGCGATCTCCACAACTTTCGGCACCGTGATATCCGCAACGTCGTCGGGCGTTATATCGCGTTCCGGGCGCGTCGGGCTGCCGATGGGGCAGAAGCCGATGGGCTGAATGCCGCGGCTGGTGATGTAGTCATACAACTCCCATTGCTGGAAGCAGGGGTGAAGCTCCATCTCAATCAGCGAGGGCATGATGCGGCACAGCGGCAGCACCGTGTCCAGTTTGGGAATGGTCATGCTGCTCATGCCGATATGGCGAATAAGCCCCATGTCGTGCAACTTTTCCATCTGACGCCACGTTGCCATGAACTCGTCCACGGAGAAGGGCCTGCTATTCGGGTTGCGGCTGTCACCGTCGCATCCCGGGGCATGATAGTTGGGGAAAGGCCAGTGCACGAAATATGCGTCGATAAAATCCAGCCGCAGATCGCGTAGCGTCTGTGCACAGGACAGAAGCACATCGCCCTTTCCGTGCATATCGTTCCATACCTTCGAAGTAATGAACAATTCCTCGCGTTTGACAATTCCTTCGTCTATCGCTTGCTCGAAAACCTTGCCTATCAAATCCTCGTTTCCATATACCGATGCACAGTCAAACATGCGGTATCCGATGCGAATCGCACCGGCAACCGCTTGCGAGACCTGCTTGGATGTGAAACGGTCGCTGCCGAACGTACCCATGCCGATGCAGGGGATTTCCTCACCAGTATACAGCTTTCGTTTGGGGACAATACCTGGATTGATCGATTCTGACATGATAAGACCTTCTTCTTCAAAAAAGATACGTTGTTGATATCGTGAAAATAGTTGTTGCGGTGAGACGCCGGCTTGAGGAATCCGCCGTCCCTTATTCATTCACCAGCATGATCTTGCCGTGCACCTGCGTCGGATTCTGATACAGCGCGAAAGCTTCGGCAACCTTTTGCATCGGATAAGTCCGGAAGATAAACGCCGGATCGAATCGCAATGCGCCTAAGGCAAAATAATGTGCAGTCAGTTCCCATTCCCTGCCGGGGAAGGGCGCGGAATAGCTCATCCAGCTTCCAGTCAGCTGAAACTCCTTACGGTTTATATTTTCCCATTCACGTGGAGTGAATGTAAGATCCTGGTGCGGGGTGCCAATAAAGCATACGCGCGCCTTATTGGCGGCCAGTGAAAACGCCATCCGCATCGTGGCGGGAAAACCGGCCGTCTCAAACACATAATCAAATCCCGCGCCATCTGTAATATCCATGGACTTTTCCATATATTCTGGCATCTGCGTGTTGACAGTTTCATCCGCACCCATACGTTTCGCCAACGCAAGCCGACCATCGTCGATATCGAAAGCAACCAGCTTCTTCGCGCCGAAAATCCTTGCCCACTGCACCGTGAAAATACCGATCGTGCCACAGCCTAAAACCGCGACCATTCCGCCCCCGCGGTATTTCCCCTGGAGTACGCCGTGAATTGCAACCGTGGCGGGTTCGAACATCGCAGCCTGTTTGTATGGAATGGAGGGATTGTACTTCACCGCATTTTGAGCCGGCAGCACGACATACTCTGCGAAGCTGCCTTGCTCCCGACTTCCGATAAAGGAGTAGTACTTACACAGGGCAAAGTTGCCACGCTGACAGTCTCCGCACGTCATGCAAGGCACAAGCGGCGCTCCGCTCACGGTATCGCCGACTTTCAATCCGTTCACGCCCTCGCCGACTTCCACAATGTCGCCGCTGAACTCATGTCCGAGTACCATCGGGTAGTAATGCGCGCCGTTGTGCAATACACGCGGCACGTCGCTGCCACAGATGCCTGTCGCTCGAATGCGGACCTTTACCTTTCCCGGCGTCGTAAACGGCGTTTCCCAGTCATCATACCGTATATCTTCGTTGCCGTATAATACTGCCGCTTTCACAGAATCCTGCTTCCTTTCATTGAACGTCGCTGGTCATTATGGGTTTCAACCGAGCATATAGCTCACGGTACTGGGCGTAGCGTGTATCATAGATTGGTTTTACTTGTGTATTCGGCTCGTGCATGCGCGTAATCTTCACGGTTTTTGTGCGGGCGTTAACAAAGTTTTCATACACGCCCGTACCCACACCCGCCAGAATCGCCGCGCCAAGCGTCGTGGCTGTATCGCTGACCGAAACATAGATGGCATGGCCGGTGATATCGGCCTTGATTTGCGTCCACAAGCGACTGTTGGCGCTGCCGCCAACGGACTGCAGGCTGTGTGCATGCGCACCAGCTTCCTGCGCAACATCAAGGTTATGCCGCAGCGAAAACCCCACGCCTTCCATTGCCGCACGGATCAGATGTCCACGCGTTTTGGCGTAGTTCAATCCGAAGAACACGCCGCTTGCGTTCGGGTTCCAAATAGGGCTGCGCTCTCCTGCCATGTATGGAAGGAATACCACCCCGTCGCTCCCGGCCGGTTCCTGCGCCGCCAGTTCGTCCATCTGTCCAAAGGTAAGCTCCGGGCATATGGTTTCTTTCAGCCATTTCAACACACCGCCGCCGCCCGTGGTGCCACCTTGTATAAGCCAGCGTTCCGGCACCACATGCGCCCCCATAATCAACCGAGGAGCAGCTGCATAGCGGTTGATGCACAGGCTCATCCCGCCTGCCTGGCCGCCTTGCTCTTGCGTTTGGCCCGGGTCAATTACACCTGCGCCCAGTGCTCCACATGCCGCGTCTAGGCCGCCCGCGACAACGGGAGTGCCCTCCGCAATCCCGGTTGCTTTTGCCGCTGAATGCGTTACAGCGCCGACCACGCGGTGGCAGGGCAACAATTCAGGCAGAAGTTCCGGACGTATTCCCAACGCCTTCGCCGTCGGAAGATCCAACTGCCCTTTGCGGACATCAAAGCAACACAGGCCGTAGCCCTGTGAGATATCCTGTGTAATTCGTCCTGTCAGCATATAGACGATGTAACTGTTTGATTGCAGAATTGACTGCGACTTTTCGTACACTTCGGGACGTTCGTTTTTATACCATAGAATCTTAGGCAGCGTATAACTTGGCTGTACGGGATTACCGCATAAAGCAAACAAAGTTTCTTCCGGTACGCGCCCGATGATTTCGTCGCACTCGCGGCGTGCGCGCGTATCTGTCCATATCGGCGTGTTGCACAATACGTTTCCGCCGCCGTCCACAGCAACGGCGGACCAGCTTTGCCCCGCCACGCCTAAGCCTGCAATTTCCCCTGGCTGAAGGCCGCTCTTTTCGATTACGGTTTTGGACGCAACGCACAGCGCCTGCCACCAATCTTTCGGATTTTGCTCCGCCCAACCGCGATGCGGGTAAAATACGGAGTATTCGCCCGCAGCCTGCTCAACTACCGTGCCGTCAGCCCGATGCAACGCAACTTTACAGGCGGAAGTACCGACATCAATCCCCAATAGGTAAGTATTCATATCAGGCCTTTCCATTGCATCCGCATAGCTTGATGAGGTCTGTTACGCGAGCCCTGACTGCTTCCCGGCCTACCGAAAGATATCGCTTTGGATCGTATGTGTCAGGGTTATTTGCAAGTGCGCTTTTCACGCCGTTGGAAAATGCGATTCGAAGTTCTGTGGCATAGTTAACTTTGCAAATTCCACGCTTTACGCATGCACGAATTTGTTCATTCGGCACGCCGCTAGCGCCGTGCAAAACGAGCGGAATGGGAACCGCTTTTCGAATTTGCTCCAACGTATCAATACGCAGCAGCGGTGTTCCCTGATATATCCCATGCGCTGTACCGATGGCTACGGCTAGGCTAAAAATTCCCGTAGCAAGGACGAAGCGCGCCGCTTCCCTAGGATCGGTGTACTGCGGTTTCGCCTCGTAGTCATCTTCCCTGCCGCCAACGGTTCCCAGTTCCGCTTCCACAGGCAGTCCCATGGCAGCGCTTACAACACTGCGGGTAAGCGTAACGTTACCGTCAAACGGAAGCGTCGAACCGTCAATCATCAACGAACTATATCCGGCTGCTATGCATTCGTTTACCAGTTCCACCCCGTTTCCGTGGTCCAGATGCAATGCGACGGGTACCCTTGCCCCTTGCGCCATGCGCCGCACCATTCCCGCGAAAACTGAGGGAGGAGCATACTTCAGCGTTCCCGGGGTAGTTTGGATAATCACAGGCGCATGCATTTCTTCTGCCGCCGATATGACTGCTTGCGCCATTTCCATATTTTCCACATTGAATGCCGTGATTGCGTACTTGCCGCTCTGTGCATTCAACAGCATTTTTTCCGATGTCACCATAGTCACTTCATATCACTCCGATAGCGAAACGTTTCTCTTTATTATCATAAAGAATATCGGGGCAAATGTCAAGTATCGTTTTGAATTTTGCGTTGATGCCCGAATGTCGGTTTAACGCTTTCATTGAATATATGCCACTGTTTTGTTATAATGCCAATATCAATCTGCGGGTAATCGAATCATAGAGGGGGACGTCGAATGGCGGCTACGATGAAAGACATCGCCAGAATGACAGGTCTTGGGCTAGCGACGATATCCAAATACTTCAACGGTGGCAATGTGCGCCCTAAGAATAGAAAGCTGATCGAGGATGCCGTGAAGGCGTTACGCTTCGTGCCCAACGAATTTGCGCGCAGCCTGAAGACAAGGCTAAGCCGTACGGTGGGCGTTGTGATACCGGAACTCGGCAACCAGTTTATTACGTCGATCATCACCACTATGGAAGACATCCTGCGAAAACATGATTATGCGGTTATCGTCTGCGACTGCCGCACCGACCCGCGTCGGGAAAAAGAAGCCGTGACCTTTCTGATGCATAAACGGGTCGACGGTTTGATTAACATGCCGACGGACACGACTGGTGAACATTTGAAGCCGGCGCTGGACAGGGGCATTCCCATCGTTCTGGTGGACAGAATGTTGAAGGCCTTATCCGGAAAAATCAGCGCCGTCGTCGTAGATAATGTGGATGCCTCGGAGAAAGCAACGCGCTATCTGCTGGAGGCAGGGCACGAGAAGATCGGATTGATACTAGGCAACGAGGGTATATATACGACCCAGAAACGGCGTGAAGGGTATTTGAATGCCTATGCTGAATTTAATATCAAGCCCCGTAAGGAATTTATCCGCTTTAGCGATTATACATTGGAGGGCGGATACACTAAAATGAAGGAACTGCTCGCGCTTTCTATACAGCCGACTGCTGTGTTTGTTACGAATTATGAAATGACGCTTGGCACTATAATCGCGCTTAACGAGGCGTTCCGAAGCGTGCCGGACGATATTTCGATCATTGGCTTTGACAAGCTGGATATGTTCGGTGCGATGTATCCGAACCTTACGCTTGTCAAGCAGCCGCAAAACGCGATCGGCGAATGCGTAGCGAAACAACTGCTGCGCCTGCTTTCCCAAACGCTGCCTGATCCGCTGAACCAGATCATCACGCTTTCAACACAGCTGCATGAAGGCAATAGCGTCAAGTGTTTAAAGTGACACGGATTTTCTTCCCTCAGTTCCCGGAATGATTATGTGAACGCTGAGAAAGCTTGTTGCATGCATAAGGCCGCTTCCCTTAGGGGAAGCGGCCTTGTGATTCAGGTTGTTTTTAGTCGTAGAGGTTGGGAGCGATCTCGTCGGAGTCGATGTTGTCGACGGTGTAGAACGCGCAGCCGGTGTCGGTGTCCTCGACGGGCTCACCATTGGAGACGGCCAGCAGCAGGTCGATCAGCACTTTGCCGATGCCCACAGGGCTCTGCGTGACAGCGCCGTACATCATACCGCCGCGCACAGCCGCCTTGATGACGGTGCCGGAGTCAAAGCCCACGGCGATAATCATATCGTCGGTGGTGCCGCAGACGCCCAGCATTTCGTTGGCGGTGATGATGCCTTCGGCGGCAACCTGGTTGGAACCGAAGATTGCGATGGTGTCCGGCTCGTTGAGCACGACACCCGCTTCGGTGGCGCACAGCTCGGTGGTCGTCAGCGCAGGCACGCGGACTTCGATGACGACGTCTGCGTCGGCTTCCACAACCGCGCCGGGCTGGATATCGCCAACGTATTTCTCGTTGCCGATCACGGCGACTTTGATGCCGTCTGCAGCCGCGAGCTCGATGAACTTGTCAAGGAAGCCCAGGCCGCGGTTGGTGATGGACTCGGACGTCGCATCCTGGTTGATCTCACCGATACGCACGGGGGCGTCGGCAGCCATAATGCGGTCTTTAATCTTGGCATAGAGGTTCTCGGCAACCACAGTACCCGCAACATAGTTGTTGGTGGACGCGTTGGCATACACGGCGCCTTCGGGCGCGTTGGGCACGCCGGAGTCAAACCCGATGATCGGGATGCCGGCAGCCTGTGCGGCGGCGATGTTGTCGTTCAATGCGTTGACGTCCAGAGCGGCAAGGCCGATGGCGTCGGGGCTGGCATTGAGGGCGGACTCGAACTCATTCACCTGTACGGCGATATCGCTTTCGGAGTCAGGGCCGACCATGTTGAACTTGATCATCTCGTAGCCGGCTTCGGTGTTCAGTTTTTCCGTTTCTTCCAAACAGCCCTTCAGAACCGCCTGCCAGTAGGTGGACTGGAAGCCCTTGGAGACGATCTCAAAGGAATAGGTCCTGCCTTCCGCAGCCGCGAAAGACAGTGTACCAACGACAAGCATCAGTACTAGGAATAGTGACAACGTTTTCTTCATGTAAAGAACCCCCTTTTTCATATATATATGACGCCTTCTGGCGTGCATATCGAAAGTTATTTACGGCGGCGGATCATGTCGATTGTTACCGCTGTGATGATGATTGATCCAGTGATGATCTGCTGCCAGTTCGCCTGGAGGCCTATGTAGGGCAGGCCGGTTTTAAGAAGCGAGATCAGAATGACGCCCAGGAAGGTGCCTACGATCGAGCCGCTGCCGCCGGTCATCGCCGTGCCGCCGATGATGGCGCCGCCGATGGCGTCCAGCTCAAAGCCCGCTCCGGTACCCGGCGTAATGCTGGTGAAAGTGCCCGCATAGGCGATCGCGGCAAGCCCCGCGAAAAAACCGGAAAACACATAGGCCATCACGTGCCAGCGGACCACGTTGACGCCGGAAAGCTTTAGCGCTTCCTTGTTGCTGCCGATCGCGATGATATAGCGGCCTACACGCGTGTGGTTGAGTACCATGGACATGATGATCACAAGAATGATAATGATCACAAGCCCCACCGGGTAGATCGTCCCGTTGATCTTATACTTGAGCAGGTCCCGAAACCAGCTCCCCTCCTGCCCGGCCATGGGCCATACGCCCGTCATGCTCTGCGTGAGGATGGACCCCAACCCGCGTACGATCATCATGGTGCACAGCGTTGTAATGAAGGGCGGCAGGTTCAGCTTGGCGATGATGATGCCGTTGAAAAACCCGAAGAAAACCCCCATGCCCACGGTGACCAGCATCGCCACCCAAATTGGCAGGCCCATCTGGCGCATCAGATAGCTGCCAACGATGGAATAGCATACCAGCCCCGTACCGATGGAAAGGTCCACGCCGCCGGTGATCAGCGGGAACGTGACGCCGATGGCCATCAGCATGATGTAATACATGTAGCTGGTCATGGTGATGATCGTGGTGTACTTGCGAAACGACGGGCTCATTAACGTGAAGAACACGAATAATATCACCAGTACGCCGGTGATAACAAGGCGCTGTACGCCGAGTTTCTTGATCAGGGGATGGTTCCGTAATCTGTCCATATCCAGTGCCTCCTGTTTCCTGACGTCCGGCGCCTAGTTTTTGCGCTTACGGCTGATGATATCCGCCGTTACCGCGCCCAGAACGATCAGGCCGGTCAGCACATATTGATAGGAAATGGTAAAGCCCATCGCAAGAATGCCCTCCTGCATCAACGCGACGATGATTGCGCCGATCACCGTGCCGAGGATCGACGCAGAGCCGCCCGCCATCGACGTGCCGCCCATCACGCAGGCCGCGATCGCTTCGTTGTTAAAGGTATCGCCAAGGCCCGGCTGCACGGTGGTATACGCGCCGACGTAGAAGATCGCCGCTACGCCCGCCATCGTGCCCGACATTACGTACGCCAGCATCTCCCACCGGCGGGTATCCACGCCCGACAGCCGCACCGCTTCCTTGTTGCTGCCAAGGCTCAGCATGTAGCGTCCGGCGGTGGTGCGGTACAAAAGCACCGCGCACAACGCCGCGATGGCGATGAAGATAAAGAACCCGACGGGAATGCCGTTCCACTTGACCAGGTCGCGGTACCAGGACGCCGCCGACGAGCCCGACGGCCAGGTGACCGACTGCGTTTTGGTGAAGATCGAGCCCACGCCCTTGGCCACCTGCATCAGCGCAAGCGACGTGATAAACGACGGCAGGTGCCTGAACGCCACGAAGTACCCGCCAATGGAACCGAACACCGCGCCGACCGCGACGCTGACAAACAGGCAAAGCCAAAGCGGCATATTGAACTTCGTCAGGCAGTACCCCGAAATCAGCGCCGAGCAGAACATCACGGGTCCGATGGAGAAGTCGATGCCGCCCGTTGCGATCACGAAGGTGACGCCAAGCCCCAGAAACCCGATGAAATACGCATAGTTAAGGGCGCTTAAAATCCGGTTGTAGTTCACGAAACTCGATCCGTTGCGCAGGATCGGCGTCAGGATGGTAAAAAAGCCGTACATCAGGAAGATGATCGCTATCAGCACTACGCGGTTGAAGCCGATAAGCTTGACAAATCGCAGATTTTTAAACCTCTGCAGGGCGAACTTCATCTTTCCATGTCCTCCTATACTGCAATTTCGCGCGTCGCCGCAGACATGATCTTTTCCTGCGTCGCCTCGGCGATGTCGAATTCTGCCGTCTTTTTCCCCTCGCACATCACCACGATGCGGTCTGACATGCGCAGGATTTCCTGCATTTCGGAGGATATCATGATGATGGATTTCCCTTCCTTCACCAGCCGGTTCATCAGTTCGTAAATCTCCTGTTTCGCGCCGACGTCGATGCCGCGGGTCGGCTCGTCAAAGATTAAAATCTTGCTTTTGCTGATCAGCCATTTGCCGACGACCACCTTCTGCTGGTTGCCGCCAGAAAGATCCATCACCAGCTGGTCCACGCTGGGCGTTTTGGTCTTCAGCGCCTTGACCATTTCCTGGCTTACCTTGCGTTCGGCAGCACGGTCGATCATCCCCAGGTATTTGACGTAATGGCGCAGGCTTGCCAGTGTAGAGTTCTGTGCGACAGTTTTTTCCAATACTACGCCAAAGCGCTTGCGGTCTTCCGACAGATAGCCGATGCCCTCGCGCACGGCGTCCTGCGGGGAGCGGATGTTAACCTTTTTGCCCTCGACGTAGACGTCCCCGCTCTCCCGTGGATCAGCCCCGAACAGTGCGCGCGCCGTATCGGTGCGGCCGGCGCCCATTAGGCCGGAAAAGCCCAGGATCTCGCCTTTACGGAGTTCAAAACTCACGTCTTGCACCATGCGTCCGGCGTATAAATGCTCCGCCTTGAGCACCACGGGCGCGTCCGCGGGCACGCGGCTATGTGTTTTGGGTTCTTCATAAATCACGCGACCGACCATCATGTGCACGATATCGTCCTTTGTGCACTCGCTGGTAATCAGCGTGCCAACTTTCTGCCCGTCGCGCATCACGGTGACGCGATCGGTGATCTGCTTGATTTCGTCCATGCGGTGGGAAATATAAACGATGCCGTACTGCTTTTGACGCAGATCGCGGATGATGTTGAACAACTGCTCGATCTCCGTGTCGGTCAGCGCGGCGGTGGGTTCGTCAAAGATAATGATTTTGGCCTCGTGGGAGATCGCCTTGGCGATTTCGCACATCTGCTGCTTGCCGACGGTCAGCCTGGACATGGTCTCGCGCGGGTTGATATCGATTTTCAGCAAAGCGAAAAGCTTGCGGGCCTCTTCATTCATGCGCGCATCGTCGATCAGCGGACCCTTTTTCCATTCACGCCCGATGAAGATATTCTGTGCAACGGTCAGATGCCCCATCATGTTGAGCTCCTGGTGCACGATGACGATTCCGGCTGTCTGCGCTTCCCGGGGGCTTGCATAGTATACCTCTTTGCCCTCATACGTAATTGTACCGGCGTCTTTGGAGAAAATGCCGGTCAATACTCCCATCAGCGTAGACTTGCCTGCCCCGTTTTCACCCATCAGCGCATGTACTTCTCCTTTACGCACCTCGAAGTCGACGTGGTCGAGCGCGTGCACGCCGGGAAAGGACTTGTCGATACCCTTCATCGTTAAAATAACATCGTTCAAACGTATCATTCCTCTTAGGCGCAATGTGATCTGGACTTCCGCAATACTATTCGTATTGCTTGTTTGTGTAGATAGATTCCTCCAGGACCGCACAATAAAAGCGTAACGTTTCCCTTTGTGCATACTATACGATATCATGAATTGCATGTCAAGTGCTTTATTGCGCTATAATGCAAATCAGCAGGCACTCAGGTTTACGAAATCACTTTTCGCTGCTGAATGTCACGATGCAACCTAATCGTGTTTCGCATATGGTTACTCCAGCAAATGGAGATTTCGCAAACCAACGGCCCTGTGCCTGAATGGAAAAGCTCTATGCATGTCCCTGGCCTGGCTGTATTCCCATGTATTTTCGGCCACAATCAAGGCATGGCTATGCCGCAGTCCTTTATTGGCTGCCATTTGCGCTCTGTTTGTCTGTCGAAACCGCTTTCAGGCACAGTTGCCTGTGCCACAACTGCTTCTGCAGGTTTACTGCTGCCCCTGGTTCGATATAGACTATGCGAAGCTGCTTTTGGATTGTGATAAAGGCACATGGGGGAGGTGGGACCGCATCCGTTGATTGTTGCGGCATGAGAGTGTCGGTAACGCTTCGTTCATTCAAGCTGATCGGTTATTTTAAATCCATTGCGAATGACTGATGAGAATGATTTACGCTTGCTGCTTTAAACATGGCATAATCAACAGGGAAGAGCGAATCGTTTCATATTTGCGCAAATATGCCAATCGCACTATCGGAGTGGGAATCATATGAAACTTTTTCAGGCAAGAAAGGATCACTGGATTTTTAGGAAATTCTTCATCGGTTTTTTACGATCTTTGTCATGCCAATTATTGTAATGGTTGTTGTGTATGTGGGCAGGAATGCGGCCACCAATAAGCAAACGTTCGAAAGAAACCTGGCTGTCATGTAAAAGCAGCGCAAGCGCGTTCAGGAAACATTCGAGAATATGGATAATCTGATTTCATATCTGAACGGGGATTCCAATATCAGCAATTTCCTGACGCTGATCAACCCCAAAACAGATATTTTCCATACAATCGATAGTATAAACACAGGAATTACAAAATCGCTAACCATTACCAAAAGTATCATCAATAATTCAATCTTGTATTCCTTGGTGAATAAATTCGTCGTGGATTCTACGACAAGCGACTTGCATTTCGCCTCAGGTTTTCCGCAGGGCTTACCGAAGGCATTTTGGCGTTCCCCCTGCTAGAGGCGAAAAACAGAATAATGATGTGTAGGAGACGGTATCGTTAGTTGTTCTGGAGGCGTTGTCACTGAAATTCTTCCATACAGCCAAAAGCAGCCAAGCTGCTTTTCTGCGACTTGGCTTGATTGCGCTTGCGTGAAATTTTCGCTATACTGTTTCCAGCGTGAAAGATTTCAAAGCGGTTTGGGTATCGTCGCCATGATACACGAAGTAAATCGCCTGCTTGCCGTCGGGGATGGCAATCTCGGCACCAAATTCCTGCCATAGATTTGTGGCAGCGATGGGAATTTTACCCAATGTTTCGCCATCCCACGCGGTGCGGACATCAAACGTGCCGTGCGCGTAGCCACGGGTCTTGACTTTAACGCGGCGAACACCCTTACAGTCGAAGTATTTAAACCCGATAGTCGTACCGTCCTTGATCTTGGCAACGTAGCCGTCCACCTCGTCGCCGTCATGACCATCCTGCGTGATCCTGGGCAGCCCAGTCGGATTGCCTGTTAAGGGATGATCCTCTCTGGTAAACAGGTTGCAGGCGATGTATGCCGGGTACTCTCCTTCGCCCCGTAAAGGTCCGCCGTTTGCGCCGCAGGAGGTAATCACCACCTGCGGGATGCGCCCGTCGGCCAGCACTTCAATAGGTTCGATGCAACCCTGCCGGCTGTACCAGTGGCCGTTAGTGTGCCGGTGATAGAAGATATACCATTTCCCCTTGATTGCAACGATGCTTCCGTGATTGTTTCCGCCGTACGCCGTTGGTTTGTCCGCGGGCTTGTAGGTATCAATGTGTAAATCATTGTTGCTGACGATCACGCCGCCGAACGTGAATCCGCCGGTCGGGCGGTTGCTGACGGCATAGCACAGCTCGTGCATTGCGGCGGAGGAGTAGACGAAGTAATACTTGCCGTTCACCTTGCGCATGGAGGACGCCTCAAAGAACGGATGCTTTTCAAAGCTTGTGCCCTTGGCGTATGCGCCGCCGGGAACGACAAACCGCGGATCCTCCACGATGGTCAGCATATCCGGCGCGAGCATCGTGACCATGGAGCCGTGCCTGCTCATATCGTACGGCCAGGAAAAGCCTGTATACAGGTAAGTTTTGTCGCCCTCGGTCAGCACGCCGGGATCGAACTGCGGTTCGTCGCCTTTACGCTCACCCAGCTTTGTTCCATCCGCGTAGTGCACATAACCGTCAAACTTGTAAAGCCCGGCGGGCTTATCGCATACGGCAACGGATACGATCTGCGCCTTATCATACACATAATACAGGTAATACCGCCCGTCCGGCCCTACGGTAACATCCGGCGCAAAGAGGTTCATTTTACCGTCGCTGTTGAGCGGATCGTCTGTTTTGGGAAAGATGACGCCCTCGTATCGCCAGTCGCTCAGATCATCCACCGGAGCGGACCAGCAAATATAGTCACCCATGCAGAACACGTGGCCGTTGAAATAATCATGAGATCCATATACGTACACGCGATTTCCAAACACATAGGGTTCACCATCCGGAATGTACTCCCATGACGGCAAATAGGGATTGAAAGCTTGTTTTTTCATATAAGCCTCCTTGTTTTATCTTTAGCTAGTATTTCGTTAGTTCAGCATACACTGCCCTGATCATGATCCAAGTTCGCTGGCGACGGCCTCAACTGGTATATTTTACCGCGTTTACTGGCGAAAGAAAAGCCAAGATCCGTTTTGTCCGGCGTGACGCTTGCACCGTCGCACTCTACGGTCAGCATTTCTCCGACGACAGAAATTTGCCCGTCTCTGTGCGGCGTAATGGAAGCTTTCGTAAGCCGTCCTTTCCGCCAGATGATATCCACTTCGCAACCGCCGCGGGCGCGAAGGCCTTTTACGCTGCCTTCACGCCACGATAGGGGAAGCGCAGGAAGCAGATGGATAGCTATGTGGCTTTGGAGCAAGCATTCCGCGATACCGGAGGTTGCCCCGAGATTTCCGTCGATCTGAAAAACGAAGGTCGCGTTGAGAAAATTGCGCACCGTGGAATGAGCGATCATTTGATGAATTTCCTGATCGACCTTTTCCCGGTCTAAAAGCCGCGCGTGCAGATTGATAAACCAAGCAAGCGGCCAGTGTTCTTTCCCGCCGCCGTGTTCCTTGCGGATTGCCAGGGATTTGGAGACTGCCTGCATCAAAGCGGGCGTATCGCGCCAGTTTATGCTACTGCCAGGATAACAACCGTACAAATGCGATACGTGGCTCATCCCCGGAGTGAGTTCCTGATACTCCCGATCCCATTCAAGAAGCTGTCCCTGCAAGCCGATTTGATCTTGCGGCAAGCGGTCGACGATATCCTGCCAAACCGCAATCAAGTCTGCGTCGGTATGAAGCAACCGGCTGATCTGGATGCATGCGCGGAAGAACTCACGCAGGATTTGATTATCCATGGCAGGACCGGCGCATATCGGCGTGTCGCTTCCGTCCGGTAGCAGATAACGGTTTTCGGGCGATACTGAAGGACATGTGAGAAGTTTTCCGTCCACGTCGAGCAGGAAATCCTCATAAAATAACGCCATATCCTTGAGGACGGGGTACATCTCCCGCAATAAGTTTTCATCGCCCGAATACAGGTAGTGCTCCCAAACATGCAAACCGAGCCATGCGCTGCCTGTGACCCAGGGCATAGCGGCCATATACCAGTCCTGCGGGGCGCAGTCGCCATAATAGTCCGTGTTGTGGTGGCATACCATCCCGCGCATCCCATACATTTCGGCGGCAGTTTTTCGCCCCTGCTGCTGCATCTTTTTTAGCAGATCCATGAGTGGTAAATGCAATTCCGATAAATTGCACGCCTCCACCGGCCAGTAGTTCATCTGCAGATTGATATTGATGGTATATTTGCTGTCCCACATGGGCATAAAATCCGCGTTCCAAATACCCTGCAGATTCATGGCGGAGCTGCCTTGGCGGCTGCCGGAAACGAGCAGGTACCGCCCGAATTGGAAGTACAACGCCGCAAGCGAGGGATCGCGCTCCCCGGCGGTGGCCTTTGCCAGACGCACGTCTGTCGTCTCATCAGGTGCCGGTCCCAGATACAGCGAACACCGGTTCATCAGGGATGAAAAATCATTTACGTGAGCCGCTCGGATGGCGTTGTATCCTTCCTTCTGCGCGGTGTCCAGCAGCTGCATTACGTCGCCGCACAGATCATCGGTTCGGTTGGACGTGGAGGAAGCGAGATAAATGATGACTTCGCTGCAGCCGCGGGCCATCAGCTGCGTTTTTGGATTGTGTAGTTTACCGTCGCAGATCACCCGCGCCGCAGAGGCGAATGCAACATCCGCGTCGTGCCCCTGCATCATCAGCGTCTGATCATCCGCGGTGCGGATCGAGTCCGCGAACAGGGTGCCCCAGCTGCCGCCTATCTTGCGGCCAGGCCTCCGGTCGTCCGGGACGACAGTGTCTGAAATCGGCACGCGGTTCAGCATGACGTCCAGCTGAATCGCGCCCGGTACGGAAGCGGTCAGCCGATAGCAGAGGATGTTGAAATCATGGCTTACAAACATCTCCCGCAAGTATTGCACGCCTTCCTGCGTATGGGTAATTGTCAGGATACCGGTCATCAGATCCAGATCGCTTCGGTAAGCTTCCGCGCCGCTGCTGTCGGGCGTCCAGCCCATCATAAACGGCAGATGCCTGTTGAGGGCCAGGTTCAGCGTGCCCAGGGTGGAGTAATGCCGCATGCAGTTGGGCGTACCCGCCATGTGCTGCATGATCAGCTCCTCGGCTTGGTGAATATTTCCGGACAGTATAAGTCGGCGGATCGTTTGCAGATTCTCCTTAAGTGACGCGTTGTTCCGGTCCATGACCGTGCCGTACCACAGCGAATCGTCGTTGAGCTGAATGCGCTCGATACCGATATGTCCATACGCCATGGCGCCTAGCTTTCCGTTGCCAAGCGGTATCGCGTCGTGCCATACGGATGCCGGGGCATTGTACCGAAGATGATATTGATGCTCCGTATTGTCCTTCTTTTTGCCGGTATCGCCGCGCATCGGATTGAAACCGCTTGCCTGCATTGACAAAAACCCCTTTTGGCGTCTTGACTTGTTGTGAATTCCGAGTGTACCGGGCCTTGCTTCAAACTGCTGAGATTATGCCCGGGACTTGTTTTCAGCTTCGGTTCGATCCGGGCGGAGCCGCGGTAATCATCTTAGTTGGGAAAAGGTTGAGGGCGCTGCAAAACAACAGAAACGACGCAGACTGTGGCTCAATGACGGCAGCTGCATTCGGTTGAGAGCGGAGTATCCTAATCACATATGGGTCATGACTTTGTTGAGGATCCCCTGCGCAATGGAAAGAAACTCCGTTTGTTCCATATCATTGGCGGGCACATCCGCAAATGCCTTGCCGGCATACCCCGCAGAAGCTGGAGACACCAACAGAATATTGAAGCCATGTCATAGATTATTCGTACTCAGAGGTTGTCCTGCTTATCCGCGTAGGGGCAACGGCAGTGAGCTTTACGGCTGAATATCGAAGCAAGGGCTACAGGATCTCGGAGTATCCATGGCCTGTATTGAACCGGGCAGTCTGTGGGAAAACGGATACTGCGAGAGCTTCAGTCCGTAGATGCGGAACGAGTTATTCAACGGTGAACGCCATAATACCCTGCGGGAACCAGTCACACAAACCAGGCGCTTTGCCGATCTCTGCGACACTGTGCGGCTGCATAAGTGCGTTTGGGTATCGTCCACCTGCGTCTCAGGCCGTTTAGAAGATCGCATAATGCTTTCTGACTCGCTCTATTTCTGTATGCATAAGTTGGGGTTGACCAGCCTGCTCTGTGGCTCCGACTTGTCATACCGCTTCCGCGACGGTTTATCGAAGTTCTGAGAACGTGTAACCTATTCCTTCAGCGTTATCGAAAGCGCGTTCACATACGGCGCAGGCATCGCCTGAGGCAGCTGCACAGCCAGCACACCGAATTCATGTACGAAGGGGCATTCTCCGCCGCCCAGCAGCAGTACGCTCTGTACCTGCTCTCCTTCATTGAAACTGTGCAGAACCGCCGTGCCGTTTTGGCCGCCGCCCATCAGGAAGGCGTAGACCGTATTCCCTTTGCAGGTAAAACGAACGTCGGAGGACGCCCAGCTTGTTTTGTCCTCGGTGAAACCGTGGATTGTCACCCGTGTATCGCCCTCGCCGAAGGTTTTCCACGGCCGCGTGCCGTAAATCCCCTCGCCGCAGACCGGGAACCAGGAGGCCAGTTCGTTGAGCACATATTCGGCTTCTTCGTCTAGTGAGCCGTCGGGGCGCTGCAGTATGTTCAACAGCATGGTTCCGTTTTTGGACGCGATATCGACGACCATATCAATGATCTGGTCTGCGCGCTTGTAGACCTGGCGGACGTCGTAAAACCAATTACCGATGCAGGTATCCGTTTGCCATGGATGCTCTTGAATGCCGGCCAGTTGGCTTTTTTCAATATCGAGGATACCCACGCGGTACACTTCAACCTTGCGGTCCTTTTGCGTATAGACTGCCCGGTTCTCGCCGTAACGCTTGATCGAGGTGTTGTACAGGTGCGCGACAATCTCCAAACCGTCCGCATAATCGGTGTCGGCCGTCTCTGCCGACCAGCTCAGGCAGAAGGGTAGCCCGCCGTCCGTGTAAAGCAGGTCCGGCTGGTACAGATCGATCAGCTCTTTCATGCACGATTTCCAATAGGCGTGGTACTTGGCATTCGGCGTGTACCAGGGGTGCAGCTCGTCCGGGTTCTCCGCCGGGTGTTCGAAATTATCGAAGTAGAAATCGCGCCATTGCGGGTCGCTGCCGTCGTAGGGCACGCCCTTGTAGGGCCCGTAGCTGTCGCTGCCCTTGTTGACGCGCCACCAGCTGAAGGAAGCGCCCAGATGTTCCGTAACGCCGAACGGGAGGCCGTGTTTCTCCGCCGCGGCCTTCCACAGGCCGATAATATCCTTGTGCGGGCCGACATCCCGGCTGTTCATCGGATTGATTTTTGACGGATAATTGAAGAAATGATCGTGATGCATCGCCTGCCCCACGAAGTATTTCGCGCCAGCGCGGACATACAGATCCATCAGCGCTTCCGGATTGAACTTTTCAGCCTTCCATAATTTGCAGATATCCTTGTAGCCGAATTTGGACGGATGGCCGTAATGCCGGAGGTGATACAGGTATTGCGGGGAACCCTCGATGTACATATTTCGCGCGTACCAATCGCCGTACATTGGTACGCTCTGGGGACCCCAATGACTCCAGATGCCGAATTTGGCGTCCCGGAACCAATCCGGATACGTATGCGTTCTGAGCGATTCGAAAGTTGGCTTAAAATTGTCCATATAGCTACTCCATTCATAAAAGATAGGATTTCCGACTCCCGGCGATTGACTGTTGCTTCGGTGGCGGCAGCAACTGCAGGTCTGCGGAGAGCGCCCGGTGGCTATTCCGGCTGCGCAGCGCCTATTCCGTAGCGAATGGGTTCTTGATCATACTGCCTCACGCAGCATGTCTGCCATAACGGTCGGTCAGAAATGCAATTCGCGCCGTTTCCTCTTCCGTGTCCAGGCAGAGCTTATCCATATTCTGAACGGTTAAGAATTGCATGTCAATCATGATGAAAATGACGTTTCACCGGAGCGCCTTCACCCTGGCAATTCTCCTGCCCGATTAAGCGAAGGAATTGTAGATTCTGTTCCTGACCGCGCGTTCTTCCGCGCCGAGCTTTTCCGCCCCTGCGATGTCATAGGTGCCAAACGTATCGAACAGCCTGGACAGGGGGTCGACTTCGACATAGGTCACCCAGGGCAGCCAATGATAATGGCTTTGGAAGGTCTGATCGGCAAATCTGC
>JAFGGL010000041.1 GCA_016930575.1 Clostridiales bacterium
GAGCTGACCGGCGGCAAGGACGGGATGCTGCATATCTCCAAGATGGCCGACCACCGCGTGGAAAAGGTCGAGGACGTAATGAACATCGGCGACGAGGTGGAGGTTAAGGTCAACGAGATCGACAGCCAGGGCCGCGTCAACCTCATCCGCAACGATATGGTCTATACCAAACCCCCGATGTCCGACAGCAACCGTCCCGGCGACCATCACCGTAGGCCACCCCGTAGAGACGGACGGCCGCACAGTAATTAATTTGCATGGGGGCTTTGCCCCCATACCCCCGATCAGGGGCACTGCCCCTGAACCCCACACTTGGCCGCGCAATGCGCGGCCAAAGTTGGAGTGCAGAGGCAATGCCCCTGATCGAGGTCATAGGGGTGAAACCCCTATCGTAACAGAAGGAAGAGAAAAATGTTTGATTCCATTACCCTGTCCAACGGACTGAGAGTGGTAGGGGAACAGCTAAATCATTTACGGAGTTGTTCGGTCGGCGTTTGGATCAAGGCGGGTTCGATGAACGAGAAGGCTGGGGAAAACGGGCTTTCGCATTTCATCGAGCACATGGTGTTCAAGGGCACGGCAAACCGCACGGCGCGGCAGATCGCAGAGCAGATGGACGCGGTCGGCGGGCAGCTCAACGCCTTCACCGGCAAGGACTGTACCTGCTACTACGCCAAGGTGATCGATGAATACCTGCCGCTGGCCGTGGACATGCTCAGCGACCTTTCGCTGCACCCGCGCTTTACGGAGGACGATCTGCGCAGGGAAAGCGGCGTGATTATGGACGAGATCGCGATGGTGGAGGATTCGCCGGAAGACCTCGTCAACGAGGTGCTGGCCGAGGCGCAGTTCACGGGTTCGCTGAAGCGTCCCGTGCTCGGAACGGCGGATTTAATCAGCAAATACACAGTCGGCGATATTCGCGGCTACTGGCGGCGGCATTACCAGCCGGAAAACATCGTGATCGCAATCGCGGGCAAGTACGACTGGGACGCGTTTCTGGCCTTGGTCGATCAATATTTCGATCAATTCCCCGAAGCGAACGGCGTGCCGGAGACGAAACCGCAGGCGTTTTTGGGCGGCCGCCTGTTCAGGGACAAGGACGTAGAGCAGGTCCAGCTGTGCATCGGTTACCGCGGGTACGCGCTGGGCACGGACGAGCTTTACGCGCTTTCGATGTTTTCCAACGCCCTGGGCGGCGGGATGTCCTCCAGGCTGTTCCAGCGAATCCGCGAGGAACTTGGGCTTGCGTATTCCGTCTATTCCTATCCGGGCAGCTATCCGGCTATTGGCACGTTCACGGTTTACGCGGGCACCTCGCCCGGGAACGCCGAAACTGTGATCCGTGAGATGCAGGAACAAATGAAGACAGCGCTTCAGCAGGGCTTTTCAGACGATGAATTCGAAAGCGCGAAGGCGCAGCTCAAGGGCGCGTTTCTACTTGGTCTGGAAAGTTCTTCGGGGCGCATGCAGTCCATCGGGCGCAGCATGCTGCACCTGAACCGCCTGCGTACGACGGACGAGGTGCTTTCGAAAATTGAAGCCGTTACAAAAATTGCCCTGCACGACGCGGCAGAGTATGTGCTGAACTCGCCCTCCAGCGCCGCCGTGGTAGGCAAGGACGCGCAGAGGATCTTGCGGTTTATTCGGTGACGATCTCCGCCCGATCCATTTTCCACAGCGTGCGCGTGATCAGGAAGGCCGCCGCGGCCAGGCAAATGATGAGCACGAACGGCAGCGACGCGTCGACGTCCGCCAGCACGCCCGCGACGGTGGTCAGCGGCGAAGTGAACAGCATGCAGATCGCGTAGAAGAAACCAAGCATCCGCGCACGTTCCTCCTTGTCGACGTTCACCATCTGCAGCCCCGAGGAAAACGGGATCAGCAGCGACAGCGCCGCGCCCTCCATCAGCACCGTGAGCAGCACAAAGGCGAACAGTCCTTTCGGCATCAGCAGCATGCACACGGCCATCGCAATGAACAGCGCAAGCCCCAGGCCGACCGGGTTGCGGAAGCGCCGCAGGTTCAGCCTGGGCACGAGAAAGATATAGCTGCACAGCATCAGCAGCGTTTTGATCGTGGAGAAGATCGACAGGTTTTCCGCCGCGATGCCGAGTTTGCCGGTTACCAGCAGCGGCCAGAACATATCCGAAACGCTCCTGAGCCCCGTGAAGCAGGCGATGAACGCGATCGTCAGCATGATGCGGCGGCTTTTGAGCATGGTGAGAAGCACGCGCCGGCTGTCCCACAGGCGGTGGAGGATTTTTTTACCGCGGCATTCTTCCATGCGGCGCAGCCCGACAGAGGTCTCTTTGGACAGCACATACACCAATATGATCTTGGCGACCATGCTTGCGAAGAAGAACCCGTACAGCCAGCGCACCGTCGGCACCATGGCGTAGCGCTGCACGAAATAATAGGCGATCGGCGCGAAAAAGCCCGAGATGTGCGCCGAAATCTGGATGATGGAAAAAATGCGGATGAGCTTTTCTTCTTTGGTGTCCTCCATCAGCAGCAGCGTCCAGGAACCCTCGGTCACGCGGCACGCGCCGTTGAACAGCGCCGCGGCGATGAAATAACGATAGTCCTGCGCGATCATCCACAGAAACGCCGGGATAACCCACGCGATGAAATCGAAGATCAGCGTTGTCAGCCTGCGGCCGAATTTGTCGGTCAGCACCCCGCCCAGCACCGCCCAGACGACCTGCGATATCAGCCCGATGGTGGCGATCACGCCGATGAGCGTAGGCGTCAGCCCGATCCCCGCCATGTACACCGACACGAACGGCATAAACAGGCCGTAGGGGATGCCCCACATCGGCTCGGTGTACAAACAGGCGCGCTCGTTGCCCTTCAGCGTGCGGATGGTGTGCCATATGGACTGGTGCCGTTCTTTCATGCGATGGCTCCTTTGCATCAAACAAACACGGATATTGTACATGCTCCCATCGTCCGGCGCAACAGATTTTTATAAATACGAACATTTGTTCTATACAAACGATTTATAATATGATATACTGATCTCGGTTCCGGTGCGGACTTATTTTCATTTTACAGAGGTGCGATTTTCTTGCAGGATAAGCTGATCATCCGCGGCGCGCGCGAGCATAATTTGAAGAATATCACCATCGAGATCCCCCGCGATAAATTCGTGGTGTTCACGGGGCTGAGCGGTTCGGGCAAAACCAGCCTGGCGTTTGATACCATCTACGCCGAAGGCCAGCGCCGCTACGTGGAAAGCCTCTCATCCTACGCGCGCATGTTCCTGGGGCGTATGGACAAGCCGGATATCGATTCCATCGAAGGCTTGTCGCCCGCGATCTCCATCGATCAGAAAACCACTAGCCGCAACCCGCGCTCCACCGTGGGCACGGTGACCGAGGTGTACGACTACCTGCGGCTTTTATACGCGCGGGCGGGCGTGCCGCATTGCCCGCAGTGCGGCAAGGAGATCCAGCAGCAGACCGTGGACCAGATGGTGGACCAGATATTGCTGCAGGACGAGGAAACGCGCATGCAGGTGCTCGCGCCCGTGGTGCGCGGACGCAAGGGCGAGCACAGCAAGCTGATGAAGGACTTCCTCAAGCAGGGCTACGTGCGTGTGATGATCGACGGGGAGATGTACGAGCTGGACGACACCCCGGCGCTGGACAAGCAGAAGAAACACGATATCTCCATCGTCATCGACCGCCTGGTCATCCGCAACTCCGACGATTTCCGCAAGCGTCTCGCCGACAGCCTGGAGACCGCCGCCAAGGCCGCCGAGGGCCTGGTGCTGATCGACCTGTTCGGCAAGGGCACGATCCTGTTTTCGCAAAACTATGCCTGCGCGGACTGCGGCATCTCCATCGAGGAGCTGTCCCCGCGCATGTTTTCCTTCAACAGCCCCTATGGCGCGTGCCCGGAGTGCGACGGGCTGGGAACCATCCTGCGCATCAGCCCGGACACCATCGTTCCCGACCCGTCCAAGAGTGTCGCGGAAGGCGCGATCCAGGCTATGGGCTGGAACTTCGCCGATCAGACCAGCGGCGCCGTCGCGTTTGCCAAAGCGCTTGCCAAAAAGTACGGTTTCAGCCTGGACACGCCCTATCAGGACTTGCCAAAAGCGATCCGGGATGTTTTCATGTACGGCACGGGGGATGAAAAAATCACCGTACAGTACGAAAGCGCGCACGGGCAGGGGCGCTTCACCACGACGTTTGAGGGCGTGATCACCTCGCTGATGCGCCGCTACCGCGAAACGAGTTCGGAAGGCATGAAAGCCGCCTACGAGGAATACATGACCGCCGAACCCTGCGAAAGCTGCGGCGGCAGGCGGCTGCGCCGGGAGGCGCTGGCGGTGACGGTCGGCGGCATGAACGTCTCCGAAGTCACCGACCTGTCCATCGTCAAATCGCGGGAGTTCTTCCGCTGCCTGAAGCTGAACGAAACGCAGAAGATCATCGCCGCGCAAATCTTAAAGGAGATCGACAGCCGCCTGACGTTTCTGGACAGCGTGGGGCTAAGTTACCTCACGCTCTCCCGCGCGGCGGGCACGCTGTCGGGCGGCGAGGCGCAGCGCATCCGGCTTGCGACGCAGATCGGTTCGAGTTTGATGGGCGTGCTCTATATCCTGGACGAGCCCTCCATCGGCCTGCACCAGCGCGACAACCACAAGCTCATTGGCACTTTGAAGCACCTGCGCGACCTGGGCAATACCCTGATCGTCGTCGAGCACGACGAGGAAACCATGCGCGCCGCCGACCACATCGTGGATATCGGCCCCGGCGCGGGCGTGCATGGCGGCGAGGTCTGCGCGCAGGGCACATTTGACGAAATCGCCCAAAACCCGCATTCGCTGACGGGGCAGTATCTGTCGGGCGTCAAATCCATCCCCGTGCCTAAAACGCGCCGCAGGGCCGAGTACTGGCTCACCGTGGAGAAGGCGGCGCAGAACAACCTCAAGGAGATCGACGTCAGCTTCCCGCTGGGTGTGTTCTGCGTGGTGACGGGCGTCAGCGGCTCGGGCAAGTCCAGCCTCGTCAACGCCATATTGTACAACCATCTCGCCAAGACATTGAACCGCGCCAAAACGCACGCGGGCAAGTTCGGCGCGATTCTCGGCTCGGAGCAGCTGGACAAGATCATCTCCATCGACCAGAGCCCCATCGGGCGCACGCCGCGTTCCAA
>JAFGGL010000042.1 GCA_016930575.1 Clostridiales bacterium
CCGGCGCTCGCGCCGCTGTTGCCCAACGGCAAGGATTACTTCCTGCTCATCGACTGCGGCGCCAACGTGGACTGCAGGCCGGAATACCTGGAGCAGTTCGCCATGATGGGCGACGCCTACATGCGCGGCATGCGCAAGGTGCAAAGCCCCCGCATCGGGCTTGTGAACAACGGCGCGGAGGCCGAAAAGGGCTGCGAGCTGACCAAGGCCACGTACAAGCTACTTGAAAAAAGCGGATTGAACTTTGTGGGCAATATCGAAGGCCGTGAGATCACCCACGACGTCGCCGACGTGGTGGTCTGCGACGGGTTTGTGGGCAACGTGATTTTGAAATTCATGGAAGGCGTCGCCACGACCCTGCTGGGGATGATCAAAAAGGAGATCACGGCCGATTTCAAGTCCAAGGCCGGGGCGCTTTTGGCCAAGGGCGCGTTCAAGCGCGTGAAAAAGACCATGGATTATTCCGAGGTCGGCGGCGCGCCGCTTTTGGGCGTGAACGGCTGCGTGATCAAGGCCCATGGCTCGTGCAACGCGCACGCCATCGCCTGCGCCATCCAGCAGGGTGTGCAGATGATCAACGCCGATGTTGTCGGCGCCATCGAAAACGGGATACAAACACACTTTCATCTGGAATCATAAGGAGGACAAACGCAATGGTATTTGAAAAGGTAAGGGACATGATCGCCGAACAGCTGCAGGTGGACGCCGCAAGCATCAAATCCGAAAGCCGTCTCGTGGAGGACCTGAAGGCCGACAGCGCCAACGTGATGGTGATGATCCTCGAACTCGAAAGCGAATTCGGCATCGAGGTGGAGGACGACGTTATCCTTGGGTTGAAAACGGTCGGCGACGTTGTAAGTTACATTGAGGCAAATCAATAGTTTATTGACCAGTGTTTTAGAACTGCTGGCAAAGCCGGAACCATTTATACATGATCGGGGTTTTATGCCTGAACTCCTGTGAAGGGCATTGTCTTTCATTCCCTTATTGGCCGCGCGCAGCGCGGCCAATGATGGGATTGCAAAGGGCACTGCCCTTTGCTGGGGGTTTGGGGCGCAAAGCCCCAATTGTCTTAACAGAAAGGAAACGGGATGCGCGTGCTGGAGGAGAGGCTTCATTATCGCTTCAGGGATGAGGCGCTGCTCCGGCTTGCGCTGACGCACCCGTCTGTACTGGAGAAAAGCAACAACCAGCGGCTGGAGTTTTTGGGCGACGCGGTGCTTGAGTACTGCGTGAGCGAGCTGTTGTACGGGAAATATGCAAATAGCGGCGAGGGCGAGCTGACGGCGCGCCGCGCGGCGCTGGTGTGCGAGGAAACGCTATGCCACCTCGCTACAACGCTTGCGCTGGGCGAGCATCTGCGTATGGGACGCGGCGAAGAGGCGACCGGCGGGCGCGAAAAACCGGCCATCCTCGCCGACGCGATGGAAGCGGTGATCGCGGCCGTCTGCCTGGACGGCGGCATGGACGCGGCACGCGCGCTGGTGAGGCGTTTGTACGGCGACGACGAGGCGCTGTCGGCGATGAAGGGCCGGGATTTGAAGGGCGAGCTACAGGCTTACACGCAGGCGAAGGGGCTGGGGTTGCCGGAGTACACGGTCGTATCGGAAGCCGGTCCGGCGCACGACAGACGCTACACCGTGGAGGTCTATATCGCCGGAACGCCAGCCGCCACCGGCGAGGGCGTATCCAAGAAGGCCGCCGAGCAGGCCGCCGCGAAAACGGCGCTGGAGAAGTATACAAAACAAAGGGCGGGAACACCTTGATAAAGCGACACTTAAAGATGACTTCTGGGATACTCGAAGGGTCACAACCCTTCGAAGTGCAATCCGAAACCAGCGACATGCGGATGCGGCCTCGCCCTTTGCTTTGCTTGCGCGAGGCTACGCCATTGGTTTCCTTGGGAAACTTCGGTGGCTAGTTGGGCTAACGCCCTCCCTTCTAGGATTTTCGGAACCCAACCTGAAAAAATCTGCCTCGGCATCGCACAGGTTCTTTATTCATCGTTTACCTAAATAGTATTTTCATTTTAGAGGATTGAATCATTTGAGCAACAAGACTGACAGGGGAGCGACACAGCGATGCGTTTGAGCAAGCTTGAAATCTACGGTTTCAAATCGTTTGCCAAGCGCACGGCGATCGTATTCCCGGAGAACGTAACGGGAATCGTGGGCCCCAACGGCTGCGGAAAATCCAACATTGCCGACGCCGTGCGCTGGGTGCTGGGCGAGCAGAGCGCCAAGCAGCTGCGCGGCAACCAGATGACCGACGTTATTTTCAACGGCACGCAGCAGCGCAAGCCCATGAGCTACTGCGAGGTCACGCTGACGTTTGATAATCAAGACGGCGAACTCAAGACGGACTATACCGAGGTTGCGATCACGCGCCGGGTGTTCCGCAGCGGCGAGAGCGAGTATATCTTGAACGGCAGCGCCTGCCGCCTGAAGGATATCGTCGATCTGTTCCGCGACACGGGGCTTGGCAAGGAAGGCTATTCCATCGTCGGCCAGGGGCGCATGGACGAGATTTTATCCAACCGCAGCGAGGACCGCCGTGCGGTGTTTGAGGAAGCGGCGGGTATCAGCCGCTACCGCGCCCGCAAGGAAGAGGCCGAGCGTAGGCTTTCAAGAAGCGACGAAAACCTAAACCGCGTGCAGGATCTGTTAAAAGAGCTTCAGGAGATGCTCGAGCCCATGGCCGAGCAGGCCGAGGTGGCGCGCGAATACCTGAAGCTGTCCGAAACCCTGCGGGAGCTGGACGTGACGCTGTATATCATCCGCTTCGACCGTCTGCAAAAACGCACGGAGACCGTGGAGGAAAACCTGAACGCCCTCGCCGGGGAGATCGACGCGGCGTCGGAAAAACTCAAAAGCCTGCATGCGACCCGCGAAGAACGGGAAGACGGCATGGAACGCCTGCAGGAGGCGCTTTCGCAGGCGCACGCCGCGCTGCTTCAAAAGAAGGACGCGCTGTTTTTGGTCCAGGAGGCGCGCCAGGCGGTGTCCTCGCGCGCGGAAGCGGCCAAAGAGACCGCCGAGAGGCTGGACGGCGAACGCGTTTCGGTGGAAACCCGCATGAAGATGATCGAAGCGACGGCCGACGAATCCAAGACCGGCGCGGCGGAGGGCGAGCGCCTTCGCGCCGGGGCCGAGGCCGCGCTGGAGGCACGCCGGGTAGAGCACCAAAAGACCTCCGAAGCCGCCGAGGCGCTGGAAGAGGAGCTTTCCGCCCACAAGTCGATGATCATCGAAACCATGAACCGCAGACAGGAGCAAAAAACCGCGCACACCCGGCAGTCCACCATGCTTTCGCAGATGGAAATGCGCAAGGCGGAGCTTATGCAGACGCACGCGGCGGACGCGCGGAAGGAAACGGTGTTCCGCGACGCGCTCCTGGCCGCGCAGGAGAATTTAACCAAAGAAAAGGAACTGCTCACGCAGCGCGAGGGCGAGCTTGCCGCGCTGGAGACGGCCGCGCAGGCGCAAAAGGCCGAGGCGGAGGACAGGCGGGAGGCCGCCATGGCCCTGTCCCAGGAGGCCAAAGCGCTGGAGATGCGTATCGAAACGCTTTTGGAGCTTGCCGCCGGGTACGAGGGCTATCAAAGCGCGGTGAAGGAAGCGCTGACCTACGCCCGCGACTACCAGATGATGGACGTGCGCGACGTGGTGGCCAAGCTCATCGACGTGCCTTCGGAGTATGAAACCGCGCTGGACATGGCGCTTGGCGCGGCGGCGCAGCATATCGTGACCGATACGGAGGACGCCGCGAAAACCCTGATCGAATACCTGCGTAAAAACCGCTTCGGGCGGGCGACCTTTTTGCCCATGTCGGCCATGAAGGGCCGGACGCTGGACGCGGCGGAGCGCAAGCATTTGTCCATGGAGGGCTGCCTGGGCATCGCCAGCGAGCTGTGCGACTACCGGGAGGAGTACCGCGATGTGATCGAAGCGCTTTTGGGCCGCACGGTGATCGCCGAAGACCTGGACGCGGGCGTCAGCATCATGCGGGCGGGCGGGCGGCAGTTCCGCGTGGTGACGCTCCAGGGCGACGTACTGCACGCGGGCGGCAGCATGACCGGCGGCAGCGCAAGCCAGCGGGCGCAAAACCTTTTGGGGCGCGACCGCATCATCCGCGAGCTGCAAAAAGAATTGGAGCAGAAGTCCGCCGCGCTGGAAAGCGCCATGGCGGCCATCGGCGAGCTTGAGCGTAAACAGGAAGAAACCCTGCGGCAGACCGAGGCCGCGCGCTATGCCGTGCAGCAGCAGGAGATCGCCGTTGTGCGCGATACCGAGCGCCAGGCCTCCGCCAAGGCGGAGCTGACCCAACACCTCACGCGGCTTGAAGCCGTAAGCGACGCGATCGGCCAGCTGGACGAGGATATCGGGGAGCTGCAAGCGGACTTGAAGCGCATCTCCGAACAGTCGTCCGACGACGCGCCCGACGAAGCCGCGATGGCGCAAAAGACCACGGCGCTTTCCGCCGCGCTGAACACAGCGCGCCGCGAGCGTGAGCGCACCCAGGAGGCGCTGACCGAGGCGATGCTTTCCCTGCAGCAGGCCGAGCACCAGTGCGACCGCATCCGGCGGGACGGCACGCGCCTGGACGCCGAGCGGCAGGCCTGCCTCAAGGATCTGGACATGCTCGCGCTCAAGCGGGAGCAGGCGCAGCACACCATAGACGCGGCTGCGGAAGACAGGCAAAACGCCGACGCGGTGATCGCCGAAACGACAGCCGCTGCCAAGGCCGCCGAGGAAGGCGTAGCCGCCGCCGAGCAAACCCGCACGCTGGCGCAAAAGAAGCTCAAGGAGCTGTTTGCGGAGATCGAGGACGTGCGCCTGGGCCACGATAAGGCGATCGACCGCCAGCACCGGCAGGAGATGGCGCTGGAGCGCGCCAGGGCGGAGCTTGCGCAGCTCGACCAGCGCCTGTGGGACACCTATGAGCTCAGCTATGCAGGGGCGAAAGAAGCCCGCGACGAATACATTCTTGTCAAACAGGCGGCGGGTGAAGACATGGCTTTCGACGAGAAGGCCGCCGCCTTGGAGGCGCAGGACATCCGCGACCGCATCCGCGAGATGGGCGACGTGAACGTGCACGCCGTGCAGGAATACGCGGCGCTCAACGAGCGAATCACCGAGCAGACCCTCCAGCAAAACGATATTTTGAAGGCCAAGGAAGACCTTCTGAACCTGATCACAAGCCTGGAATCAGAGATGCGCAAGGTGTTCGTTTCGCAGTTCGAGATTTTGCAGGAATATTTCGCTGTCTCGTTCAAGCGGCTGTTCGGCGGCGGCCAGGCGCAGCTGAAGCTCGCCAACGCGAACGATCCGCTGAATTGCGACGTCGACGTGATCGTCCAGCCGCCCGGCAAGAAGCGCCAGCTTTTAAGCCTGTTTTCCAGCGGCGAGCGTGCGCTGACCGCAAGCGCGCTGCTGTTTGCGATGCTAAGGCTCCGGCCCTCGCCCTTTTGCATCCTCGACGAGGCGGAGGCCGCGCTGGACGAGGCCAACGTCGGCAGCTTTGCCGATACCCTGCGCGAGATGGCCGGAGACACGCAGTTTATCGCGATCACCCACCGCAAGGGCACCATGGAGCGCTGCGATTCGCTGTTTGGCGTGGCGATGGAAGAGCGCGGCGTGAGCGACCTGGTGAGCGTGAATTTGAAAGAATACCAATAGGCTGGCGGCAGGAGTTATACGATGGCAAACGGATTGTTTTCCAGGTTACGGGACGGGCTTTCCAAAAGCCGGCGCGGCATGACGGC
>JAFGGL010000002.1 GCA_016930575.1 Clostridiales bacterium
CTGCTATCTGATGAAAAGTCACGGGGAGATTTTGTATATCGGCAAGGCGAAAAACCTGAAAAACCGCGTGCGCCAGTACTTCCATTCCCCGGAAGGCCATACGCCGAAGGTGCGCGCGATGGTTGAGCGCGTGGATGATTTCGACATCCTGCTGTGCCGCACGGATTTCGAGGCGCTGACGCTTGAAAGCAACTTGATCAAAAAACACCGGCCGTTTTACAATATCCTATTGAAGGACGACAAGCACTACCCCTACCTGTGCTACGATCCGGCGGAGATGTTCCCGCGGCTTACCGTCACGCGCGTCTATAATTCCAAAGACGGGAAGAAGTACTTCGGTCCCTACATCGGCGCGACCGCCGTACGGCAGGCGCTGGACGAGCTCGGGCGTTATTTCCCGCTGCGCCGCTGTTCGCTTAAATTCCCGCTGAAAAGTCCCCGCCGCCCCTGCGTGTACTACGACACGGGGCAATGCTACGCGCCCTGCGCGAACCGGATCGCCGAGGAAGCGTACGGGGAGATTCTTTCCAGGTCCGTCGCGTTTTTAAACGGCGATATCCGGCCCGTGCTCACGGAACTGCGCCAAAAGATGGCCGAGGCCGCCGCCAGCATGGAGTACGAACAGGCGGCCATGTACCGCGACAAGATCGCGGACGTCGAAACCGTTTCCGAACATCAGCTCGCCATCCAGACCCGCTCCGTGGAACAGGACATCGTCGCCGTGGCCGCGGACGAGATCGACGCGGTGGTGCAGCTGGTGCACATCCACCACGGGCGCATGGAGGACGGGCAGCATTTCCTATTGGAAAACCAGGGCGGCGATACGGCGGCGGAGATCCTGTCCGCCTTCATCCCCCAGTATTACGGCGAAGACCGCATGATTCCCCGCGAGGTGCTTCTGCAGGCGGATATCGAAGATGCCGGCGAAATGGAACGGCTTTTACGCGAAAGGCGCGGCGCGGCGGTCACGCTGCACAGCCCGCAGCGCGGCGAGAAACGCAGGTTGGTGGATATAGCAAAAAAGAACGCCGAGGATGTGCTTGTAAAGCATCAGCAGAACAAGCAGATCAGGTTCCGGCGCACGACGCAGGCCATGCGGGAGCTGAAGGACGCGCTCTCCCTGCCCACGCTCCCCCGACGCATCGAGGGCTACGATATCTCCAACACCCAGGGCAGCCTTTCCGTCGGCTCCATGGTCGTGTTCGAACAGGGCGCGCCCAACAAAAAGCAATACCGCCATTTCCGCATCAAGACCGTGGAAGGCGCCAACGACTTCGCCTCGATGGAGGAAGTGCTACGCCGCCGCTTCACGCACGGGCTTGCCGAACGGAAGGAACGCGAAGAACAGGAACTACCGGCAGACGAGGGGCGCTTCTCGCGCTTCCCCGATATGATACTCATCGACGGCGGTCCGCAGCAGCTTGCCTTCGCAAGGCGCGCCATGCGCAGCTGTGGCGTGGACCTGCCGATGTTCGGGCTCGCCAAGCGCAACGAGGAACTGTTTATTCCAAACCGTGAGGACCCCATTGTCTTAGATAAACGCAGCCAGGGCCTGCATCTTCTCCAACGCGTGCGCGACGAGGCGCACCGTTTCGGCATCACGCACCACCGCGCGCTGCGCGGGAAGGCCGGGCTGAAAAGCGAGCTGAGCTCCATCGCGGGCGTCGGCGAAAAGCGCAAGGTCGCGCTGCTGCGCGCCTTCAAAAGCGTGTCCGCCGTCTTCGCCGCAAGCAAGGACGAACTGCTGGCCGTGGACGGCATCACCGAGGCCGTAGCCCGGGCCATTGTAAACTATAGTCATAAAAGAAAAAAAGACGGATAAGCGCCTTTATTCTCAAAAAATCATGTTATACTGTTAATATAGCGCTGACGCGCTTCGATAAAGTAGTTTCACTACTTTATCGAGTCTGCACCTCGACCTTGTTCGTTTCTCTCACGGTCAGGTCTCGGTGTAAGGAACCTTTACTTCGTGAAGTTCCGAAACCACCGCGCATGTCGCTGGTTTCGGATTAAAAGTCGAAGGGTGCGACCCTTCGACGCATCCCAAAGGTTTTAGTTGTCTTCAGCGCTTTCAGCATAGCTGGAAAGGATAAACATTTGGCCAAAGAGAAGACCATTTTCGTGTGTGCGGCCTGCGGGTATCAGGCGCCGCGCTGGCTGGGCCAGTGCCCGGATTGCGGCGCTTGGAACACCTTTGAGGAGCATGCGCCTTCCGCGGCGCAGGCCGTGGGCAAAACCGCCGAAAAGGCGGCGCGCTACCGTATGCCGGTCTCCGACGCGGTGCTGTTGAACACGGTTGACGACGCGAAGGAAAACCGCGCTTTGACCGGCAATGAGGAGCTCGATAGGGTGCTCGGCGGCGGGCTTGTGGAAGGCAGCGTCACGCTTTTGGGCGGCGAGCCGGGCGTGGGCAAATCCACGCTGCTTTTGCAGGTGGCGGCGGAACTCGGCGCGTCCAGGCAGGTGCTCTACGTCAGCGGCGAGGAAAGCGTCCGCCAGATCAAGATGCGCGCCAAACGCCTCGGCATCAAGCAGAACAAGCTCTACGTGCTGGCCGAAAACGGCGTGGAGAGCATTTTGGAAAAGTGCGAGGCTATAGGCCCCGACGTGCTGGTGATCGACAGCATCCAGACCATGGTTTCATTAGACAGCGCTTCGGCGCCCGGCAGCGTGTCGCAGGTGCGGCAGAGCGCGTCGGCCGTCATCCGCCATGCCAAGACCACCGGGCTCTCGGTGTTCCTGGTCGGGCACGTCACCAAGGACGGCACGCTGGCCGGCCCGCGGGTGCTGGAGCACATGGTGGATACGGTGCTCTCGTTTGAGGGCGACCGGCAGCACGAGTACAGGCTGCTGCGCGCGACCAAGAACCGCTTCGGCAGCGTGAACGAACTCGGCGTGTTCGAGATGCGGCAGACGGGCATGTTCCCCGTGCCAAACCCCAGCGAAACGCTGCTTTCGCAGCGCGCGCGGGGCGCCAGCGGCAGCGTAGTGTTCTGCACGATGCGCGGCACGCGCCCCATCCTCTGCGATCTGCAGGCGCTGGCCTCGCGCAGCTTCTATACCATGCCCAAACGCATGGTCGGGGGGCTGGATTCCGGCCGCGTAGCGCTGCTTCTGGCGGTGATGGAAAAGCGCGCGCGCAAGAAGCTCTACGACCAGGACGTGTACGTCAGCGTCGCCGGCGGCCTGGAACTGGACGATCCCGCCGCCGACCTGGCCGTGTGCCTCGCCGTGGCCTCGAGCCTGGAAGGTTTCACCCTTTCGCAGAAGCTCTGTGTGATGGGCGAAGTCGGGCTTTGCGGCGAGGTACGCCCCATCGCAAACGCCGAACGCCGCGTGGCCGAGTGCATGCGGCTGGGTTTTACGGAGATCATCCTGCCCAAACAGAACCTCAAAAACCTGCCGCCCGTCAAGGGCGCTTCCGTCACCGGCGTGGATACGCTGATGCAGGCGCTGGCTGTGGTCCATTAACGGGAGAGGAGAGGAACGCGCTATGAAGAAATCCAAATGGCTCGCCAATATGCTCCGGCTGCTCATCACGCTAGCCGGCGCGGGCATCGGCGCGGCCGTCGCCGCGGCGGTCCGGCCGTTTCTGGAAAGAGCCTATCCCCACGCGTTCTCCGGGCAGGACGGCATCATCATCCTCTACATCGTCCTGTGCTCGCTGGGCGCGGTCATCCTGTTCGCGTTTTCCTACTCCATCATGCTGCGCGTGATGCGCCTGTCGGGCGTCATCGAACGCCGCTGGACGAGCATGCCAACGCGGCAGATTTTTCTCTCCGCGATGGGGCTGATCGTCGGGCTGAGCGTGGCGGCGCTGTTGCACCTGCTCATCCTGTCCGTCGGCCCGAGCCTTTTAACCGTGTCCATCTCGGCGATCGTGTACGTAGTGCTGGGCACCGTGGGCATGCGCATCGGCTATCAGCGCTATTCCTCCAAACCTTCCCGCCGCAGCCGCAAGCACCGCGACGCGCTCAATATGATCCTGGATGATTCCATAGCCGAGGACGACGACGCGTTAGGCGAACCCGCCGCCAGTATCCCGCCGAAGGTGCTGGACACCTCGGTGCTCATCGACGGGCGTATCCTGGATATCGCGGCCACGGGGTTTCTGGAGGGCGAACTGGTGATCGCCGAATTCGTGCTGGACGAGCTCCGCCACATCGCCGACAGCGCCGATACCCTGAAGCGCACGCGCGGCCGCCGCGGGCTGGACATCGTCAAACAGCTGCAAAGCGAGCTCAAGGAGCGCGTCGTCATCCGGGAGCGGAGCGGCGACGACGCGGGCGAGGTGGACGTGCAGCTGCTCAAACTCTGCCAGGCCGTGGGCGGCGTGGTGGTGACCAACGACTATAACCTCAACAAAGTCGCGCGGATCTCGGGCGTGAAAGCGCTCAATATCAACGATCTGGCCAACGCGCTCAAGCCCATGCTCGCCACGGGCGAGGAGATCACCGTGGAGATCGTGCGCGAAGGCAAGGAAGCCGGGCAGGGCGTGGCGTACCTGGACGACGGCACGATGATCGTGGTCGACCAGGCGCGGCAGCTGGTGGGCCGGA
The DNA here is from genome assembly GCA_016930575.1 of Clostridiales bacterium. GTDB lineage: Bacteria > Bacillota > Clostridia > Christensenellales > Aristaeellaceae > CAXXOK01. The sequence continues at coordinate 4,560 of JAFGGL010000002.1, forward strand.
AAGCCGACGTGGTGGTGTCCACGGTGCTGCAGACCAGCGCCGGGCGCATGATCTTCGCGGCCATAAAAAACGGCGCTGCCGGAAAGGACAGCTGAGCGTGATACTCTTCCAGAGCGACTATCAGGAAGGCGCGGACGCAAAAGTGCTGGCGGCTTTGCAGGCGACCAATGCCTTGCAATCCCCCGGCTACGGCGACGACGCGCTGACGGCGAAGGTGAAAGACCAGATCCGTGCGCTGTGCAGGGCCCCCGAAGCCGGCGTGCATTTTTTTGTCGGCGGCACGCAGGCAAACCTCACCGTCATCGCCGCGGCGCTGCGGCCCTTCGAGGGCGTGATCAGCTCCGACCTCGGGCATATCAACACGCACGAGACCGGCGCGGTGGAAGCCACGGGGCACAAGGTGCTCGCGCTCCGGCATACGCAGGGCAGGATCTCGGCCGAACAGATCCGGACCGCGTATGACGCGCATACCGGCGATGTGAACCACGAGCACAGCGTGCGCCCCGCGATGGTCTACCTGAGCCATCCCACGGAACTCGGCACGCTGTATACGCGGCATGAACTCGACGCCATCCATGCGGTAGCAAAAGCCTGCGGGCTGAAACTGTTCCTCGACGGCGCGCGGCTTGCCTACGGCCTGGCCGCGGAGGAGGAGGTGGATCTCCCCTATCTGGCAGGCATTTGCGACGCCTTTACCATCGGCGGCACGAAATGCGGCGCGCTTTTCGGCGAGACTGCCGTGCTGAAAAACGCCGCGGACTGGCCGCACTTCCGCTACCACATCAAGCAGCGCGGGGCGCTGCTGGCCAAGGGGCGGCTGCTGGCGGTGCAGTTCCAAACGCTGCTGGCGGACGGCTACTATATAGAACTCGGCCGGGAAGCCAACCGGAAGGCGCAGCGGCTCAAGCAGGCGTTCTTAGGCAAGGGGTACCAATTGCTGGCCGACACCAAAACCAACCAGATCTTCCCCGTCCTCCCCAACGGCGCGCTGGAAACCCTTCAAAAAACATTTGCGTTCGCGTTTTGGGAGGCCGTGGATTCCGCGCATACCGCCGTCCGCATCTGCGTCGGCGTCACGACGCCGGAGGAAAACGTCCTGGCTTTACACAGCGCTCTGGAAGCCTTATAATGGCTCATGTTTCACCGTTCTGCCCAAAACCATGGAAAACCATGGAAAATTCGCAGAAAATTGTGATATATTTTAAATTTTTCCTTGACAATGTAATAATTTTGTAATATTATCAGGCTGAGAATCTATCTGTGCCTGTCATAGTACATGATTAAGATAATGAAATCATACGGAAACGGGGAGACACCAGCATGAAAACAATGATGCGCAGCGGGAAAACCATTCGCAGAGGCGTTTCGCTCCTGTTAACGGTGAGTTTGTTGATCGCCCTCCTGCCGACGATTGCCGCCGCCGAAACGACGCCCGGCGCGTACGGCATCGTGACGGTCACGGCTAAAAACGTCGTCATCCGCGTAACTCCCGGCGGAACGAGAACGGGGTATTTCGCCCAACCCGGCGACTATCCCATGATCGGCCCGTCCATCGAGGTAGGCGGCGTCACCTGGTACAACCTGCAAACGGACAGGACGTCGGGCTACGTGCACGGTGATTACGCCCATTGCGATTACGGCGGCGCGGGCATGCCGCCCACTGATAAAACCTACGTGAAGCTCCTCGCAGGTACCACCCTGTATAAAGGCAACGACGCAGAGCACCCCGAAGAGACAGGCGGAGTGCGGGATGAATATCCGGCATTTGCCGGTGAGATCCTGCAACTGGACGGTTCTTCCTATTCCGCCACCTACAACAGCTCGACGGACGATTATATCAACCTGTACTGGCACAACGACGTGTACCATACCCTCTATACCGCCGGGTTTGCCACGGGCATTTTAACAACGGACAATTTGAACGCGAACATCGCCAACGTAACCTGGCAAGAGTCTACCGCCTGTCTGTTCCGCGACAATACCTTCGAGGGCGATTACCTGACGCACGCGCTGCAGGCCGCGCTGAGCCTGCTGGAATACTACGACGACGACGTGGACGGCTTCTACGGCTCCAACACGGAAGCGGCCGTACAGGAATTCCGCGGAGACAACGGGCTGCCGGCTTCCGACGACGCCAACGAGGATGTATTCGAAAAAGCATTCGAGCAGGCCACCGACAGGCTGGACTACATCCGCTCCAACCCCGGCCTCGGCGGCGATACGGGCGGTTCCGGCACAACGCCGGCCAATACCATCACGACCACCGTGGACAAGCTGCGCATCCGCAAATCATACTCGACAAGTTCCGCCTATCTCGGCATGATTCCAAACAAGGGGACGGTGCTTGACTACACCGCCACCCATTTGAACGGCGCGGTCACCTGGTACTACATCAAGTACAACGGCACCTACGGCTGGGTCATGGGCACCTATGTGGAGGAGAGCTCTTCATCGGGCGGCTCCAGCACCGAGATCACCGATTACGGCACCGTGACTATCACTAAAAAGCTGGTTACGATCCGTACCTCCCCCAACGGCTCGCGCTCGGGCTACCATGTGAACACCGGCGACGTCTGCACGATGATCGGGCCTTCCGCCGAAGCCGGCGGCTATACCTGGTACCACATCCGTAGCGAATACGGCCGCGAAGGCTATGTGCGCGGCGACTGCGCCGATGCCGATTTCGGCAGCGCGGGCATGCCGGACACGGAAAAGAAGTACGTGCTTCTCAAAAACGGCATGTCGATCATAGCGGGCCATCCTTCCGCCCCGGGCGCTACGGTCAACATCACCAGCGATACCGTGCTGCAGCTGAAGACCGGAAATTCCTATACGTACAGCAGCACGGCCTACATCGACTTGTATTATGATAACGGTACGGAATATCATACCCTCTATAACGCCGACCTGATCGAAGGGAAGATGACCACCGACGACCTGAACAAATACATCATCAACACGATCTGGCCCCAAGGCCTGCCGACCGGCGAACAGGCCGGCGAGAACTTGACCGACGAACATCGCGCCAACGACATCTACGTGCACGCCATCCAGGCGGCGCTGTTCGAACTGGGGCTGTACACCGATAAAGTGGACGGCATCTACGGCTCGAATACGGCGGACGCCGTACATGCCTACAAAACCATCTACGGAATTACTCCGATCAACTATGTCATCGACGATGCGGACAGCATTGACCTGTTCGACGCCGGCATGACCGCGCTGGAGGCAAAGCGCACCGGCGGCGGATCCGGCGGCGTAGAGGACGTGGGCGATTTCGGCACGTTCAGCACCGTAAAGAAAGGCTCCTGGGCCGAAGTGGACGGCGGCAGCCGCTCCCTGTTCCCCAAGGGCACCGTGGCGACTGTGATGTCCGCGAAGCCTCCCTATCAGGTGTTCCGCGTTTACCGCTGGTCCGGTTCCAGGCACGCCGACGTCGTCACCTACAATACCACCGATACCGCCGTGCTGTGCGCCATCCTTGGATTCACCTATAGCAGCGCCACTCCCAGCTCCGGCGACCTCACCAATATTAAAAACTCCGGAGACCAGGATTGGCCGGATTACACCTGGCCGAAGTTCCGCTGGGGCGGAACCACCCATATCGGCGACTACAAGATCCCCGTCTGGGTGAACCTGAACGGCACCGTGTACTGCGCCAGCATCTACGTCATCCCCCACGGGTATAACGGCACGAGCAGTTTCTCAAAATCCAAGAGAGACGGCGACTATTACTACAATTGGAACAACATGTACGGCATGATGTGCCTGCACTTCTACGGCAGCACCACGCACGGAACGGGCGTCGTGGATCCCACGCATGCGTCCAACATCAACTACGCCTACAACCACCGCAGCGAAATTCCCGATTAAGGGAACAGGCAAACCAATAGTATAGCGCAACGCGCCCCGCATCCAAACGGATGCGGGGCTGGTTCATGCGTTTCTAGCCGCAATGATATTCATGCTATCCCTTTGCGCATATCCCCGCGAAGAGCAGGTCGATGATCCCTGTCTGCGCAAGCCGCACATAGGAATGGTCGCCGGCAACGATGTTGGAACGGCTCAGAGCCGACAGGCATACGTCGGAAATCTCCTTGAGCATGGAATTGCCGATCCCTGTGATCGATATAATGACCGCGCCGTGGGCCTTGGCATACTTTACGGCGTTGAGAACGGATTCGGTCTCGCCGGAAACGGAGATCGCCAAAATGGTGATGTCGTCGTTTTTGTTTTGTTCCGCCATGTAAAAGTCGCGCTCGGGATCGGTGCAGAGGTTGATGCGCATGCCCAGCTTCCGGAAATTATGCTGCGCAAGCCGGGCTACCATCGCCGAGCCGCCGACGCCGAAGATCTCGATGTAGCGGGCGCGCCGCAGAATGTCTATGGCCCTTTTCAGATCCTCGTCGTTCAAATAGCCCATCGTATCCTGAACGGACTGCAATATGCTGTAGGTTACCTTTTGTTTGACTACGGCGATATCGTCGCCCTGTGCGATATCCGTGTTATCAGGCGGCCCGGTACCGGGCCCCAGGGTCTTTGCCAGCGAGATCTTCAGGTCCTTTAGCCCGCGATAGCCGACGCGATGACAGAACCGCACAACCGTAGGCGCGCTTACCTTGCTGTCATAGGCAAGCTCCGCAAGGGAATAATCCAGCGTCTTGTTCAGGTTGGCGAGTATCACGTCCGCCACCCTGCGGTCGGCGGCAGGCAATTGATCGTAACAGGCGCGTATCTTGATTTCGCACTCTGATGTCCTGGCTATATTCACCCTATTCGTCCTTTCGTCATCATCCCCGCGAAGCATATTCAGTATATTCAAAGCGCGGCGGAACGTCAAACCGGAAAACAACGAAATAAGACGGCAGCCCGGGAAAATCCGAACCATCCCTTTGTATTTCGTATACGCAAGCGCGGGAAAAATATACCTTACATCGACGCCTTGCCGGCGCAGCCGAACAGCTGCATCTTGTGGGATACGATCTTTTTCACCGCTTCGCGGTTGTCTCCGACCAGTTTCCTGATGTCGATCTCGTCGGGCATTGCGGCGCAGTTTTGATGCGCCAGCCGGCTGCAGGCGTAGCGCAGCTCGGTGCCGACGTTGATCTTCGAGATTCCGCATTCGATACTGTGTACGAAGTCCGGCTCGGGCACGCCGCTCCCCCCGTGCATCACCAGCGGCACTTTGGTGAGGCCGTGTATTTCCGAAATGAGGTCAAAATTGATCCGGGGGTCCTCCGCATAAAACCCGTGCACGGTCCCGATGGCTATGGCAAGGGCGTCGATGCCTGTTTCATTGCAGAACTGTACGGCAGTTTTAGGGTCGGTCAGCATCGCGGCGCGGTCGCTGGCCCTGACGCCGTCCTCCCTTCCGCCGATCCTCCCAAGTTCGGCCTCGACGGAAACGCCGAATTTCCGGGCGTAGTGCACCGCCGCAAGGGTCAACTCTATGTTTTCCCCGAAGGATTTTGACGAAGCGTCAATCATGACGGACGTATACCCGGTGTCAACGCATTTCCTGATAAGATCCAGATCGAGGCAATGATCCAAATGCAGCACCACCGGCACGGAAAGGCCCTTTACCATCGCCCGGATGTAAGCGGCAACTCCGTCCTCGCCCAGATATCTGCTCGCGCCGCTGCTGGTCATCATGATCACGGGGGAATCCATCTCGCAGGCGGCGTCGATGATACCGCGGGCATCCTCGATACCGAAAAAATTGAATGCGCCGACGGCGTATTGATGTTGTTGGGCGGGAAGCAATACCGATTCCAGTGTAACAAGCGGCATATGTTGTTCCTTCTTTCTTTATTTTCTGTTATTTGCAATCCTGCCAATGGCAATCTTGTTACCGTCCGCCTTGTCAAACAGAAAAAGCTTCTGTGTGGCAAACCCGAGCTTCACCTTGCTGCGGCTGAAGTACTCGACCGAACCGAAGATGACCGCGGTAATGATACTGCTCCCGATATCGATCTTGAGCACCGTTTCCATACCCGAAGGCAGCGTGGAATAGATTTCCCCGTCGATATCGCCGTCGTCCGAGATCTTGATGAATTCCGGGCGCACGCCGAGTATGACGTCCTGGCCGGCGTGCGGTTCGCGGTCCGATTCGACGGGTATAAACGTTACGGCATTGTTGCCGAAAGCCAGCACGCAACCGTCGCCCCTGGTTTCCGTCACCTTCGCGTCGACGAAATTCGTGGGCGGGTTGCCGACAAAATCGGCAACGAAGGTGTTGGCCGGTTTGTTGTAAATATCCAGAGGGACGGCGTACTGCTGCACGACGCCTATCTTCATCAGGCAGATTTTCGTGGAAAGCGTCATGGCTTCCAGCTGGTCGTGCGTGACGTAGACGAAGGTGGAATCGGTCTCCTCGTGCAGGCGTTTGAGTTCCACGCGCATCTCGTTGCGCAGTTTCGCGTCGAGGTTTGACAGCGGCTCGTCCATAAACAGGATCTTGGAGCCGGTCGCAAGCGTCCTTGCGATGGCGACGCGCTGCTGCTGGCCGCCTGAAAGCTCCGAGGGATACCGCTTTTCGAATTCCTCGATTTTCAGCATGGCAAGCAGTTCCGAGACCCTGGAACGTATGTCGCCTTTTTTCCATCTCAGGTTTTCCAGGCCGAACGCGATATTCTTGTACACCGTCATGTGAGGCCACAGCGCGTAATTTTGGAAAAGGAACCCGACGCCGCGCCGGGATGCGGATACGTTGACGCCTTTTTTCGTTGAAAAAACCAGCTTGCCGTCGATGTATATATTGCCCTGCGTCGGGGTCTCAAGCCCGGTGATCATCCGCAGGATGGTCGTTTTCCCGCAGCCCGATGGCCCCAGCAGCGAAACGAAGGATCTGTCGGAGATTTGCAGACTCATGTCGTCTACCGCCATTGATTTCCCAAAGCGTTTCGTTACGTTTTCCAGAATGATTTCCGGCATGTCGTCAGCCCCCTATTCCCTTGTCGATCGACGCGCCCGTCACCTTGTTGATGATCAGGTTCACGGAGATGACAACGATGATAATCAAGAGATTGATGGCGTTGGCATATTGGTCTATGCTGCGTTCGTTGTACGCGTATAAAAGCGTTGTGAGCACCTTGGTCGACGGCACGCACAGCAGCGCGTACAGCGAGTACTCCCGCATGGAGGAGATGAACGGCAGCAGGTATCCCGATATAAAACTGGATTTTTGGATGGGGAAAATGATCCTGGACATCCGCTTGTGCCAAGGTACGTCCATGATGACCGCGGCCTCCTCGATGGAGTTGCCGATCTGCATCATGGCGTTATAGCCGGCGCGCGAAGCGAACGGCAGGTATTTGATCGAGCCCGCCAGGATCAATATCCATACCGTACCGTACAGCGACGGTATCGGCCCGTACTGCTTGGAAAACATGGAAAGGTAAATCGCTCCGAAAGCGAGCGCGGGCATCAGGTATGGGAAAAAGGCCAGGTTGGTGAGCAGCGTCGCCATCTTCGTGCCCTTTGCCTTGGCGGTGGCGTAGCCGCAGAGTATGCCGATGGTGCCCGCAATCAGCGCGACGATAAGGGACACCTTAAACGTATTCCATAACGAGTTCAATACGCTCGCGTTGCGCAGGATTCCGGCCTCGCTGTTGTTTGCGTTTCGCTCGGCGGCGCCGATCCAGAACTTGAACGTGAAATTGTCCAGGGAGTACACCCCGGAGATCTCGGTCATCGATTCCACGGCGAACGAGATCAACGGCAGCACGGCGATCATTAGCACGAACACAAGCACCAGAATGGAGATCAGCGTGCGCAGCTTTTTCATGCGCAGCAGCGAGAAATTGCTGCATTTGCCCGTGATCGTCGTGTAGGACTTGCGCGTGCCGGTCACCAGCAGGTTGATCATCAGGATGGTCACGCCGATGGCGATCATGACCACCGTCATCACGTAACCGACGCCGGGATTGGTGCCGTTGAGCTTGCTGAACATCTGGGTCGTCAGCACCTGGTATTTGGTGGCGGAGCCCAGAAAAACGATGACGGCATACGAGCCGAACGAACTGGAAAACACCAGCAGCACGGTGGAAAGGATCGCCGGCAGGGTGATCGGGAAGGTGACCTTCGTCAGTATCCTGTAGCGGGAAGCATGCAAAAGCTGCGCCGCTTCCTCCAGGTTGGAATCCATGTTGCGCAGCACGCCGCCGATCAGGATATACGCAAACGGCGCGTAGTGGATGCCCAGCGCGATGATGATGGGAAACGCGCCGTAGGAAAACCAGTTGGGCATCTCGACGCCGGTAAAGGCCGTAAAAAGGCCGCTTGCGCCGCCGGCATAGGAATTGCGGAAAATATTGCGCCACGCGAGCGCAAGCGTCCAGGAGGGCATCATATAGGGAAGCATGAACAGCCCGGAGATGACGCCCTTATGCTTCATGTCGGTGCGCGTCACCAGCCACGCCATAATCCCGCCGGTGAACAGCGCCGTGGCGCAGGAACCGAAAGAGATGATAAACGAATTGAGTATCGGCTTGTAAAAGATATTGCCGCTGTTCTTCCCGGCAAAGACCTTATCCCAGTGGAAAAAAGTGAAATCGCCCATTTGGGAGCCCTTGACCGCCGGTATCTCGGCCGCGTGCACGGTCAGGCTCTCGTTGATCAGCGAGACCAGCGGCACCAGGGTCAGGAAAAACAACAGCACCGATAAAACGACCAGGATGACGTTTTGAGGCTTTGCGAAATAGTTGCGGAAGGAATAATACAGAATGCTCATGGCAGGCTACCTATGCAAACGGCCTCGTTTGCAATGCCCCTTTCGCGTGCGGCATAGGACGGGAGATTGTACGCAAGGCACAATCTCCCTTTTGCGTAGGTATTCGTGTGCTGGGACCGTATGAAAAAGCGCGTTTAGTGGCCGGAGTAGTAGACCTCGTTGTAGTACTCTTCCATGTCGTAACGGTTCTCGTAGATGAATATGGGATCGTCGACGACCGCGTTGTCCAGCCAGTAATCCAGCGTGAAGCCGTCGCTGTGCACAAGCGTCGAAATCACGTTGTAGGATCCGGATTCCTCGCCGTACGGCGCCCAGGCGACGTCGGTGTACATATACTCGGCCCACAGGAGCGCTGCGTACGGGTGCTTGGCGTTGCTGGTAATCAGGATGTAGCAGGGCTGCAGGTAGGAACTGAAGGGATCGCAGTCAGTGATGGCGTCGACAGCGTACTGCGTGGTATCGGTCAGGGCGCGAAGCTTGGAGAAAGCCGTCCAGCCGAACCACTGCTTGTTCTGGCCCTTCACGGCGATATCCTTGGCCATCGTGGTTTCGGAATCAGCTCCGATGCTGTTTTCCAGGAACAACTTGGTCCACACGTGCCCGGCTGTCTGGCCGTCGGGAATCTCGATATCTCTCCCGTAATACGCCTTATACGCGGCCGTCAGTTTCCCGGACCATTCGTCGTTGGTCAGCATGGTGAGGAAGTTGAAGTTACCGCCCTCGGAGTTGGCGTCCTTGAAATAGTAGGAGCCCGACCACTTGGGATCGGTAACCGCCCAGATATTGGTGAAGGGCGGCACACCGCCGTCGAATTCGGTATTATAAAGGAACAATTTCAATCCGAAATACCAGACCAGCGGATCCTGGTATTCCGCGGCGATGAGGTCCTTGAGGCTGTTGGGAGTCTGGCTGAAGCAATAGCCGGTGGCCAACAGCTGGGACTGCACACGGTAGGAGTCGTGGACGACGACCACATCGGCGCCCGCGGTGTTGCCGCTGACTTCCGTGGTGACCTTTGTATAAATTTCCTTGTCCTTGACGTTGGAATATTCGACTTTGATGCCGTATTCCGCTTCAAAAGCTGCGGCGGCTTCGGTCAGGCGGGACGTGATGGCATAGACGACCACGCTTCCTTCCGCCTGCGCAAGAGCCACCAGTTCGTCGTGATCCACGGGCTCATCAATGGCCGATGCGGCCGTGCCGGCTGTCAAGCCCAGACAGAGGCACAATACCATAACCAGTACAAGAAGTTTCTTCATTCTCCTCACTCTTTTCTGTTATTTTTCAGGTTGACGGCAAGCGTATAACTTCTATTCAATTATCGCACAACCAACGACCCTGTCTGCTTTATACCATATCGGAATATTGTTGTCAACATCTATCATATATTGCGAAATTAATTTCCTTTTCCGATTGGATACTGCCGGATTTCGTGCATGGAAAGCGTTCTGCCTCGATTCGCCTCCTGTCCGTATCACAATGCGACAAGGACCCATAAAGGTAATTAATTCATTCTGCGGGTGCGTCTCTTGACATAAACTTACGCCGCAGGATATTCTGGACATACGCCCTGCGTTGCTAACGCCGGTCAAACATGCTTTCCGGCAGACTGTTTCCTGATATAGGCGGGGAGAGATCAAACTATGATGTCATCAACACTATCGCTGGATGCCATATTGAATCCGGGATTGCCGTGGCTGGAAATCGGCATCCGGGTATTGGCTGCCGTCGTCGTTGGAGGCGCTATCGGTATCGAGCGGGAATATAAAAACCGCCCCGCGGGAATGCGCACCCATATTTTGGTTTGTCTGGGCGCGGCGATCATCGCTATACTGGAATGCCTGATTTTCTCGAATCTGGACTTTGCCGAGACCGCAGGCAAAGCGGGCTTTACGATTACGCGGCTGTCCGCGCAGGTCATCAGCGGCATCGGCTTCCTGGGAGCCGGCACCATCTTTATCGCGCAAAAGAAGATCGCCGGGCTGACGACGGCCGCAAGCCTGTGGAACGTGGCCTGCCTGGGGTTGATGATCGGGTTCGGATACTATTGGATCGCGCTGGCGTGCGGCGTGCTCGTCGTTACGATCCTGACGATTTTCCAGAAAATCATCCGCGTCAACTCGGTCAAACGGGTGGAGGTGCGGTTCATCAACCGGGCCGCCACGCTGGAGTACATCAACGAGTATTTCGAGCGCGAAAACATCAAGATTTTGGACGTCGATTTTCATGTAGAGCATTTTGTGGACGTGAACAACATGGAGAACAACAGCTATACGAACCTTTACACGCTGCACCTGCCCTCCAAAACCTCGTACACGGATATTGTCAAGTATTTGTCCGAAAACGAGTACATCCAGACCGTCCGGACGCGCAATACCTGATTCCGGCGGCCGTGCAAGGGCGCGGGCATTCGCATCTGCATCACCAAATACCATCCCCGAACGCCCGACGGCCGCGCAACGCGTGGCCGTCGGGCGTATAAACGGCGCTGTGCCGCATCGGAGGCACGGGCTCAACGGCTGATCGCCCTACAGCTCAAACCTGTCCAGTACCTTCCTGGCCACGCGCACCCGGGACATGCGGCTGTTCATGGCCTCACTTTCGATCACGCGGTGCGCTTCCTCCTCGGTGATGCGCATATGCTCGATCAACAGGCATTTGGCGCGGTCGATGACCTTCAGTTCCTCATAGCGCGTCTGCAGGCGCTCGGCCTGCGCCTTGTACATCAGCAGGCGGCTGCGGCAGGAGATGCCCATCTTGACCGTCTGCTCAAACAGCGGGAGGTTTACGGGTTTGGTGACGATTAGCACGCCGGCCTCGATCGCCGTATCGGCGATCAGCGGCGCCGTCTCGGTCTTCACCAGCAGCACGACCGCCGCGGTGGTGCTTCTGGCAAGGTCGACCGCCAAATCCAGTCCGGATTCGTCCCGCAGGGGCATATTGATCAAAGCAAGCGAGAAAATATCCCCGCTTGCCCTCCGGCGCGCCTGCGCCGCTCCCGCAACGGTCACAACCTCGCCGGCGCAAACAGAGCTGAGCCATTCCGCCAGCTTTTCCTGCCCCTTTGCGGCTACCAGCAAATAGCGCCCCTGCGTCAACGTAAAACTCCTCTAATTGTCAGAAACATTCGAACTGCTCTTGGAACAGGCGGTCTTTATTCTGGTAGTCCTGCTTTACCATGTCTTCGGCGTTGCTCAGGAAAGCGTTCAGCACGCTTTCCGGCAGGGCGCGCCTGATGAAATCGCTGTCCTTCGCCGAGGCGATAGCCATGCTCAGGGATTCGGGAAGTTTTTTCATGCTTCCGCCGTCGCCCGCGGCAGCCTGCGGCAGTTTCTCGCCGCGCTCGATGCCTTCCAACGCAGCGAAAATGAGCAGCGCATAGGCCAGGTACGCGTTAGACCTATTATCGGCGCTTGCGACCTGCATCCTGGCGAAGCGGTGCTGCGGCAGCGGCACGCGCACGGCGTTGAGCCTGCGCTGGTGCGACCAGCAAATACGGTTTGGCGTCTCGCCGTCCGTCAGGCGGTCGTAGCTGTTGGGGATGGGATTTAAAAACAGCGTCATGTACTCAAGCCGGTTCAGCACGCCCGCCATGGCCGCCTGCGCTTCCGGCGTCATATGCCCGTCCTCTATGCGGAACAGGTTTTTGCGATCCCGAAACAGCGCGAAATTCACCTTGAAGGCGTTGCCGAACTCATTGGCAAGCGGCTTGGGCATGAAGGACGCGCACAGGCCGTAGCGCGCGGCGATGGTGCGCACGGCGTTATGGAACGCCACCAGATGATCGGCGCCCGTCACCGGATCGGCGCGGTGGAAATCGATCTCGTTCTGCCCGGGTCCGCGCTCGTGATGGCTGAGCTCCGGGCGGATGTTCATCGACAACAGCGTCAGGCAGATCTCCCGGCGCACGTCCTCCCCGCGGTCCAGCGGGGCGACGTCCAGGTATCTGCCTCTGTCCTGCGGGTTTTTGGTGATACGCCCCTGCTCGTCGGCCTCAAACAGGTAGAATTCGCATTCCGCGCCAAGGCGGATGGAAAACCCGCGTTCGTTGGCCAGTTTTTCCGCCTTGCGCAGGATACCGCGCGTATCGTTCTGGTACGGTTTCCCGTCGGCCGTGACCACGTCGCACAACAGCCGGCACACGCGGCCGGCCTGCGGCCGCCACGGGAGGATGCACAGCGTATCCGGGTCCGGGCGCAGCAGCAGGCTTCCGTCCTCAGGCGACGCAAACCCGTCCACCGCGGCCGCCTCAAACGGAATGCCCTGTTCAAAGGCTTCTTCGAGCAGGTCCGGCTGGATGGCGATGTTTTTTAATTTCCCGAATAAATCGGGAAACGCCAAGCGTACAAACTTGACGTCATTCTCCTCTAAAAAGTTCATCACTTCTTGAGCAAGCATTGGATTCCCCCCACTATAGATTGTGCATGTTTCCTGCCGAAAGGCAGTCGACCGGATATCAACTCTGGCGAATGCTATTCCTTAAGTTCCAGGAGTTTTTGCTTGAGCTGCGATTCGAGCAGGAGCAGCTGCTTCTCGGCGTCGAGGCGCTGTTGGCGGCCTTCCCGCTGCACGGCCATCACTTCGGTGATGGTGTCGATCAGGTCCTGATTGGTTTTGGACAGCGTTGTGATATCGATGATACCGCGTTCGGCTTCCTTTGCCGTTTCGATGGTTCCCATCTTGAGCATCTGCGCGTTCTTTTTAAGCAGTTCGTTGGTCATGTTGGTCACGGCCGTCTGCGCCTTTAACGCCTGCTGGCTGCGGGCCAGGCCAAGTGCGATGACGATCTGGCTCTTCCACAGCGGCAGGGTGTTTGAAAGCGTCGATTGGATGCGCTCCACCAGCAGGCTGTCGTTGTTCTGCAAAAGCCGGATCTGCGGCGCCATCTGCAGCGCCACCGTGCGGGTGAGTTTCAAATCGTGCAACTTCTTTTCAAAGCGGTCGCAGGCGGTGGCCAGGTCGTTCACGCGCTGCGCGTCCATGGTGTCGCCGCTTAATTTGGCCTTTTCGCTGAGTTCCGCCAATGCTCCTTCGCGCACTTCCCTGAGCTTCTTCTCGCCCGCGACGATGTACATGGTGAGTTCCTTGAAGTACTGCGTATTCATCTCGTAGAGGTGGTTGAGCATGCTGATGTCCTTGAGCAGCGCGCGCTGATTCCCCTCCAGCGTCGAAGCCACTTCGTCGACGTTCACGTCCACCTTCTCGTAGCGGTTTTTGATCTCCTCGAAATTCTTGCGCGCGTCCCAGAACCAGCCGCGGATGCCGGAGGGCCTGTCCGCCTCGGTGGAGAAGCCCTTGATCTCCGAAATCAGCTTCACCAGCATCTCGCCGGTCTCGCCCGTCTGGTCGGTGCGCACGGTCGCCAGCGCGCTGTCGGAGAAATCCGCCACCTTTTTCTGCGCGCTCGCGCCGTAGAGCAGCACGTGCTCGGGATTTTCGATGTCGATCTTCTTGGCGAATTCCGTGATCGTCTGCTTCTCGGTGGGGCTGAGCATGGAGGTGTCCAGCTCCTCGAGCGCTTTCTCGGCGATCTTTGCGGACTTGGCGGTGGGCGTGGTGGCGTTCACCTTTTCAAGCGCCGCGACCGCTTCCTCAAGATCCGCCTTGTCCTTTTCCATCGACTTATCATCCAGCGTCAATACCGGCATCTCCGCGGCCTGAGCCTTCGCGTTTTCATCCGTCATCAAGGTTTCCTCCTTATTATTCGATACTTATTGTTTCATCTGTTGCGCCTGCGAGCCGTTGGCCGCGGCGCCTGTTTGCTGTTCCTGCTCTTGCCATTGTTCCTCAAGAGGCGCGGCTGCTCTTTCCTGCCGGTCCACGGCGGCGTTGATCTCCGCCGCGCGCCTGGCCTGTTCGGCCGCCAGCTGCAGTTCCGTTTCGGTCAGCCCGTCGCGCTTGAGCATTTGCTCCAGCACGTCGATATCGGTGGTGATATCCAGCACATCGTCCTGATATAGCTTGGACAGGAGCTTCTGGCAGCCCGTGATCACGGTGCCCAAAGCATCTTCGATTCGTTTTTTCGCCTGTGCCATCTCTCTGCCGAATACGCCGCGTTCGCTGATCACGCGGTACGTGGAGACGATCTTGAGCGTCGTGGGCAGGTAGTATTCCATGAATTTACGGATCTGCGGCGCTTTTTCGGGCTTGTCGTGCACGGTGCGGAAAATCTCCCCGCAGAGGATCTCAAGCTGGTTGAGCTTATCCGTCAACAATGCGTCGGGGATCTTGAGGTTCTCCTCGCGGATCTGCTGTAGGGTTCTATATCCCTTCTCCAGCACCGAATCCACCTCGGAATCGCCCGTTTTCCGCACGGGTACCTCGCTCACAGGCCTGGCCGCGCGCTCCTGCCGTTCCTTATTCTGGTTGTTGTTCGCCTTCAGATCCAGGCCGGACGCCATGGAGCGGACGATGGAGCTGACCAGCCCCGCCAGAAAAAACCCGGCGATCAAGCCGCCGAACCCGCCCAAATGGAAAAACAGGAAATAGACAGCGAGGGTAATGCCGAACGCCATGCTTCCGGCCTTTTTCCCTCTTCTGATCCTGTCTTTCCTTGATTGATTGCTCATGATTTCTCCTCTGTTTCCCTTTTGGATACCCTGACTAATCATCATCCAAAGTATAGCATATTCCTTGAGGCAAGAAAAGACAAAACGCTTGAAATCTACTGAGGAAAGGATGAACGCAACATTAGAATGCTCTGTGACCGCATTTTTACATCTGCGCACAACACTAGGCGTGGCTGCGGATACGTGGATTCCGCCTGTAATACGGCAGTTACCCGCACCCGTATGCGCGTTGACAATCCCCCGCCGTTGTCTTATGATAAACATCGAATGACAATCGCGTCAAATCAAAAGGGAGGCGGAGCAATGGCTTCGGTCACCGTCAACGAGGAACTGTGCAAGGGCTGCGGGCTGTGCGTGGACGCCTGCCCGAAGAACATCATGAGACTGGATTCCGCCAAAATCAATCAAAAAGGATACCATACCGCGCATTGCGCCGAACCGGAAAACTGCATCGCCTGCGCTTTTTGCGCCACGATGTGCCCGGAGGTCGCAATCACCGTGGAGAAATAGCCACGCTGCAGGCCGGGAAGGAAAGATTGAATGAAGAAGCTCATGAAGGGCAACGAGGCGATCGCCGAAGCGGCTGTGAAAGCCGGTTGCAGGTATTTTTTCGGCTATCCGATCACGCCGCAGAATGAAATCCCCGAATATATGTCCAGACGCCTGCCGGAAGTCGGAGGCTGTTTTTTACAGGCCGAAAGCGAACTGGCGGCCATCAATATGGTATACGGAGCCGGCGGGGCCGGCGCGCGGGTAATGACCTCGTCCTCAAGCCCCGGCATCAGCCTGAAGCAGGAAGGCATCAGCTACCTCGCGGGCGCGGAAGTGCCCTGCGTTATCGTCAACATCATGCGCGGCGGCCCGGGGCTCGGCGGCATCCAGCCCGCCCAGAGCGATTATTACCAGGCCACGCGCGGCGGCGGGCACGGCGATTACCGCACCTGCGTTCTCGCACCCGCAAGCGTGCAGGAAGCCGTGGACCTGACGCAGCTCGCGTTTGACATCGCCGACCGCTACCGCAACCCCGTCATGGTGCTGGGCGACGGGATGATCGGACAGATGATGGAGCCCGTGGACATGGATAAGTCTTACCGTCCGGCCGTCGACCTGGCGGATAAGATATGGGCGGCGAACGGGCACATCCCCACGCCCGGGCGTCCGCGCAGCATCATCAACAGCCTGTTTATTGACCCGAAAGTGCTGGAAAGGCACTGCGAAAGGCTTGACGCCAAATACAAAAAAATCGCCGAAAGCGAGTGCCGCTGGCAGGAAGAAATGCTTGAAAACGCCGAGCTCGTGGTCGTCGCATACGGCACCACCAGCCGCGTCGTGCGCAGCGCGATACGCAAATGCCGCCAGCAGGGCCTGCGGGTAGGATTACTGCGCCCGATCACGTTGTTTCCCTTCCCAACCGAAGCCATCCGCAATACCCTCGGCACGGCCAAGTGTTACCTGGCGGTGGAAATGAGCGCCGGGCAGATGGTGGACGACGTACGCCTTGCCGTAAACGGCGAGCGCCCCGTCCACTTCTACGGGCGCATGGGCGGCATGGTACCCACAGTTGCCGAAATCATGGATGAAATCAGAAAATACGCGACCCCGTACCAAAAGACCCCGGCGGAGATCGCGCTGGATAGCGCCATCGACGAGAAATTCCAGTCCGTCACCGACGCGGTAGGCCATATATTGCAACGCACCAGAAAAAAGATGAAAGCGACCGGAAGCGGCAAGTGAAAGCAAACCAACCAGAAACAGACGAAGGAGGCCAACACGATGTTTGACGAACACGCTTTTGACGAGATCGAAGAAAAATTCAAGTCTGCCCTGGATAAAATGAAGCGGAAGCTGAAAGAAGCCAGCGACAGGTTCGGCGCGTCGTCCTCGGAAGAAATGGAGAAAAAGGTGAAGGACGCCGCCGAAACGATGGCACAGCGGATTAAGGAAGCCGCCCTGAAGATGGAGCGCAAGCTGGAGGACGCCGGCATCAAGCCCGAAAGCCCGGAGCTTGACGAAATCGAGGCGGATCTGGACATGGCTGCCGAGGAAATGGACCACGCGTTCGAATCCGCGGCGGACGCCGTGGACGAGGCCGCGGAAAAAGCCGCGGGTGCAGCTGACGAAAAAGCGGAAAGCGCCGGCAGAACCCTGAACGAGAAGCTGGACGCCATGGGCAAAAAGCTGGAGGAAGCGGGCAGGAAGCTTGAAGATATCACCATGGAAGACGTCGAGGAAAAATTCCGCTCAGCGGCCAAAGCTGTGGAAGAAAAATTAGGCGAGGCCGGTAAAAAACTGGACGAACTGCTGAATAATCCCGAGACGAAACAGAAAGCCGAGGACGCCGGCCGCCAGATCAACAGCTTTTTGGACCGCACCGGCAATACCATCGCCGACGGAATCGACAACTTCCTCAAGTCCGTCAGCCGCGCCGCCGAAAGCTTCAAGCAGGAGTGGAACGAAACGCAGAAAAAGGCCGAGGAACACGAAGACAAGGGGGACGAATAAGCTTGGCCGTCGTATTTGAAAAAACCGAACTTCTGACCGATCTGCCGATGCACTACTGCCCCGGCTGCACCCACGGCATCATCCACCGGATCGTCGCCGAAGCGCTGGACGAGCTGGGTATCGGCAAGACGGCTGTCGGCGTCGCGCCGGTCGGCTGCGCCGTGTTTGCCTACGATTATTTCAACTGCGATATGATGGAAGCCGCGCACGGGCGCGCGCCCGCCGTGGCGACGGGAATCAAGCGCGTATGCCCCGACAAGTGCGTGTTCACCTATCAGGGCGACGGCGACCTGGCCTCCATCGGTACCGCCGAGATCGTGCACGCGGCGACGCGCGGGGAGAAGATCACGGCGATCTTTGTCAACAACGCCATCTACGGCATGACCGGCGGCCAGATGGCCCCGACCACCCTGCCCGGGCAGGTGACCACCACCAGCCCCAACGGGCGCGACGTGGAGCACTGCGGTTATCCGGTGCCCATGTGCGAAATGCTCGCCACGCTTTCCGGCAGCGCGTACATCCAGCGCGTCAGCGTGCACGACGTCAAGCACGTGAAAGCCGCCAAAAAAGCCATCAAAAACGCCTTCGCCGCGCAGATGGAAAACAAAGGCTTCACGATGATCGAGGTGCTCTCCACCTGCCCGACCAACTGGGGCCTGTCGCCTCTGGAAGCGGTGCAGTGGCTCAAGGACAACATGATTCCCGCGTATCCGCTGGGCGTGTTCAAGGGGGCGGAAGCGTAATGGAGAAACAATTCCTCATCGCAGGCTTCGGCGGCCAGGGCGTGCTTTTGATCGGGCAGCTGATCGCAAAAACCGCGATGGCAGAAGGAAGAGAAGTCAGCTGGATGCCCAGCTACGGCCCCGAAATGCGCGGCGGTGAAGCCAACTGCGCCGTAGTCGTCTCAGACGAGGCCATCGGTTCGCCGCTGGTCAGCGAGCCGGAGATCCTGGTGGCGATGAACAAGCCCAGCCTGCGGAAATTCATGCCGAAAATGCCGGCGGGCGGGCTGCTGTTGTATAACTCCTCGCTGATCGAAGACCGGAACCTTCGGGAGGATATCCGCATCATCGCCGTGCCGTGCAACGAGATCGCCGAATCGCTTTCTACGCCGCGCGTCGCCAACATGGTGATGCTCGGCGCGCTGCAGGCGGCAACGAAGATATTCTCCAAGGAAGTCCTGCTTGCCGTGATGAGCGAATGGCTGGGCAAGAAAAAAGCCCACCTGTTCGAAGTGAACAAACAGGCGCTGGGCATGGGCCGCGCGCTGGTAAGGTAAGCTTTACGGGGGCTATGCGCCCCCGTATCCTGTAGTCAAGGCCTTCATCCTAAACAAACCACAAAACGCCGCGTATTTCGCGGCGTTTTTTATATCCGGAGTAACGCGTTATGATTGCAACAGCGCCCGCTTCCCCAGCAGGTACGCCCCGATCAGCCCGCTGACCGGGAACAGCGCGGGCGGGACGATGAGCTTGTCGATACCGGTGAGCACGGCAGGCGACTGCACGTAACCGCCCAGCAGTTCCTGCGTCTGTTTGCGGATCATGGGAAACAGCGCCCCGCGCTCCATCACGCCGCCGCCCAGGATGATGCGCTGGGGGCTTATGGTAAGGATCAGGTTCACGCACATCTGCGCCAGGTAAAACGCCTCAATGGCAAAGGCCGGGTGATCGTCCGGCAATTCCCGCGCATCGCCCTGAACGCGCGCGCCGATGGCGGGGCCGGAGGCCAGTCCTTCCAGACAGCCGTCGTGATAGGGACACACGCCTTTGGGATTGATGTCGTCGGGATGCGGGCGAAGTAATATATGTCCAAGCTCTGGATGCAGCATCCCGTGCACCAGATTGCCGCCGGAGAGCACCCCGCCGCCGATGCCCGTGCCCACCGTGATATACACGGCGTCGGTCAAGCCCCTGGCCGCGCCGCGTTCCGCCTCGGCGAGCACCGCGGCGTTCACGTCGGTGTCGATGGCGCGGGGCATGCCGCTGTCCCCGACCAGCGCCTTGAGCAGCGGATAGTCCCGCCACTTCAGCTTCGGAGTGGAGGTGATATTACCGTAGGTCTCGGACGCAGGGTCCAGATCCAGCGGCCCGAAGGAGCCGACGCCCAGCGCGTCGATGCGGTGTTTTGCAAAGAAATCCCGCATCGCGGGCACGGTTTCCTCCGGCGAAAGCGTCGGCAGCGACTGCCGCGCAAGCTCCTCGCCCTGCTGCGAAAAGATCCCAAGCACCATCTTGGTCCCGCCGGCTTCCAGCGCGCCGATTGTCCGCATATGCCCAACTCCCCCGCGTTTTGTACACCTATCATAACAAAACAACACTGGAAAAACAACTTGACGAATGCGGCTTTTCTGCTTTACAATAACCGCATAAAACAAGGATGTTTGCGTCGATCAGTACCCGACCGCGCTTGATCGGCTGTTTGGTATGGAACTAATACCAATCCCAACCCTTAACGCTATTGTCTTGCATCGTCTCTTGTCCGCATTCTTTGTCGAGAAAATTTGATGTAATCCCCACTACACCTGCATTTTCTCTCCTCGACTGCGAACAAAATACTTACAATCCATCTAGCGCCAAAGATTGGAATTAGTATAAGCGAAAGGAAGCGTATGTCGTTTTCCTCCGACTGCAAGGAAGAGCTTTGCCGTGTCCCCTGCGATAAATCCTGCTGCCGCATGGCGGAGTTGACGGCGCTCTACCTGTGCCTTGGCTCGCTTTCTCTGCTCGGGCAGGGCAGGCTGAGTGTGCGCTTCGCCGTGGAAAGCCCCGCCATCGCGCGGCGAATCTACCGCTTTGTTCAAAAGGAAACGCAGATCGCGGCGCAGCTGCAGTATGTCACCCACGCGCGCTTCGGCGGCACGCGCGAGTATGTGCTGACCATCGGCCCCAACGACGCACCCGCGCTGCTGGAAAGTTTCGACATGATGACGGCCGGCGCATCCCCCATGCTGTTGTCCACCACCCCAAACGTCAGGCTCAACCGCGCTTGCTGCCGCCACGCGTTCCTGCGCGGCGCAATTCTGGGCTGCGGCACGCTGGTGAACCCGGAGCATGCCTATCACCTGGAGTTCACGGTGAAGGACGACAAGCTCAGGCGCAGCATACTCAAATGCCTGCAAAATCTGCAGATCCCGGTAAAACGATCAAGCCGCAGGAACGCCTTGAGCCTTTATGTGAAGCAGAGCGAGCATATCATCACCATCCTCACGGCATGCGGCGCGTATCAGGCGGTGACGACGCTGGAAAGCACGCTGGTCAAACGGCAGGTGCTTGGCAACGTCAACCGCGCCATGAACTGCGATTACGCCAACTTGCGGCGCCAGATGAACGCCGGCGCGCGGCAGTTGCGCCTGATCGAAACGCTGCTGGCTTCGGATAAATCCTTGTCGCTGCCTCCGGCCCTACAGGAACTGGCGCAGGCGCGGATGCAGGCCCCCGATCTGAGCCTTGCGGAACTCGGACAGCGCCTGGATCCGCCCGTCTCCAAAAGCGGAACAAACAACCGCATGCGCAGGTTGATGAAGATCGCGCGTGAAATACAATAAGCGACAACCATCAGGAGGGATTCACATATGATTCGAACACGGATTGAACTCGGACCGCTGCTGCCCTTTACGCGGGTGCTGGCGGCGCGGCTGGCGACCATCAGCGGGCATTTTCACTGCAGCCTGACCCTGGAGCAGGACGGCCTGGCCGTCAACCTGAAGAGCATGCTGGGCATGCTTTCGCAGACCATGAAACCTTCGTCGGGGATCACGCTGGTCGCTAACGGCACGGACGAGAAAGAAGCCACCGAAGCCATCGTTTCGGCGATCAAAGAGTATCAAAGCAACGAAACCACGGCCGCGCCCTGACATCCGGGACATGGCTGATACGGCGACCTGCGCCTGGCTGATGGACAACGCCGACGCACCGATACGCTACCGGACGGTGCGGGAGCTTCTGTGCGATTTGAACGCCGCAAAGGCGCTGGAAAACGAGCTGCTGTCTCATCAAGCCGTCGGGCTTTGGCTGCGGAATCTCAAGCCGCATACCCCGCCGCAGCATCGATGGATGGAGCACGGCAGCTTTGATTTCTGCCTCGAAAACGCGATACTGAAAGCGGTGCAGCTTGGGCTGCACGGAGGCCTGCCGCCGGTTACGGACGCGGCGGGCTTTTATCTTGCCAAAATGGAGAAGCCCGCCGCCCTGCAAACGAAGCGCAAGGATTTCATTACGGCGATCCTGACGGCCAGCCTGCTGTCGCTTGCGCAGGTGGAAAGCGACGCCGTATACCGGTATATGCTTGCAAGCCTTGATGAAATGTACCGTTTCGCGCAAAGGAACAGCACGGATATCTACCTGAGCGCGGATGAATGCCGGACGCTGACCGGCGTCCCCAAGTGCTGGAAGGGCAAAAAGCCGTTCATCAAGCCCGATCTGATACGAGCATATGGCTACGCGTTTCCGTTGCTGTACGATATCGCGGGGATGCACTCGCTGTACCGCCTGCGCGATCCCGAAGCCAGCCGGAAGATCGACGCCGTTGTACGCTTCGTCGCCACCGACGAATTTCACCGCAGCATCGCGGACGGATACGGCATTTGTATTACAGGTAAACGTACATACCTCGCCATGGGCTGGGATCCCAAATGCCCCGGGTGGTTCGACGTTCAAGCGTATATGCAGTCCGGATATATGCCCCAACTGCTGTTTTTCGCCCTGCATGCCTCCCGATATCCCGCCCTGCGGGAAACAAAATGGTTCCGTGATTTGCTGGCGTGCCTGGAAGCCTTCCGAACGGAACCCGGACGCTACCTGTTCCCCGCGGGATGGCTGGCCGAACAGCAGGGCTACGCGGTGATGGGACGGCACCTGTCGTTTGGCGAGAACCGGCACAAGAAGAACTGGCGCGAGATCGAATCCACCTTTTATATGCAGCTTCTGAAAGCTGAATAACTTTTTTATGCTTGGAGGCGCGTTTCTCCCCGCCTGTTGATAAATCCTGAAGAAAACGCTATGATAAGACAAGGATACACTGAGGGAGGCGCGCCATGCTCTGCCACGATTCCCACTCCCAAAAATACCGCAGTCCCATCGGAGCGGTCCCATGCGGCGGCACGGTTACGCTCCGGTTTTTTTGCGATGCGGATTATTCCATCACCCTGCGCACCTGGGATGGAGTGGAGCGGCTGTTCCCGATGGCGGATACGGGCGCGGGCCTGTATGAAGCGACGGTCACCATGCCGCCGGCGCCGATGTTGTTCTGGTATGATTTCATCATCCATACGCCGGACGGGACCTTACGCTACGGCAACCGGGACGACGGGCTGGGCGGCGAGGGGCAGGGCGTGACTGACACGATGCACGCTTTTCAGATCACGGTGTACGATCCCGGGTATCAAACGCCTGCGTACCTGCGCGAAGGCGTGATGTACCAGGTCTTCCCCGACCGCTTCTTTCGGGGCGGCGGAAGCATATCGGAAGCACGGCAGAAAAAGATCGACATGGCCCATCCGGAAGCGACGTTTCATCAGCGGTGGAACGAAGAGCCTGTGCTGGACGTCGACCCTGACAACGGCGACAACCGCGCGCTGGATTTCTTCGGCGGCACGCTCAAGGGCATCGAAGAAAAGCTTCCCTATCTGAAAGACCTGGGCGTGACGGTGCTCTACCTCAACCCCGTCGTGCGCGCGCACACCAACCATCGCTACGACACAGGCGATTATCACAAGGTGGACCCGATACTGGGCAATATACGGGATTTTCAGTCGCTTGTTAAAAAGGCGGAAGCGGCGGGCATGCGCGTCATTCTGGACGGCGTATTCAGCCATACAGGCGCAGACAGCCTGTATTTCAACCGCTGCGGGAATTATCCGGACAAGGGCGCGTACCAAAGCAAGCGCTCGCGCTATTTCTCGTGGTACCGCTTTGCGAACTTCCCCGATCGTTACGACGCCTGGTGGGGCTTCTACACGCTGCCGGCCGTGGACAAGGATCAGCCGGATTACCAGCACTTCCTGCTCAACCGGGAAAACGGTGTGCTGCCGTATTGGATGCGGCGCGGCGCAAGCGGCTGGCGGCTGGACGTGGCCGACGAGCTGCCCGTGCGCCTGATCCGGAAAATGCGCTACGCCGTCAAGCACGCAAGCGCGGACGGCGCGCTGATCGGCGAGGTGTGGGAGGACGCGAGTAATAAGGTAAGCTACGGCGAGCCGCGCTCCTACTGCCTGGGCGACACGCTGGACGGCGTGATGAACTACCCCCTGCGCCGCGCGGCGATCGACTTTTCCACCGGCAAGATACCCGCGCAGGCGCTGGTACGGCTCATCCTGCACCAGCGCGAGGTGTACCCCGCGCCGTTTTATTACAGCCTGATGAATCTGCTGGGAAGCCACGACCGCGTGCGCGCACTCAACGCCTTCGCAGGCTACGACAGGCCGGGCGTCCTTCAGATGCCGCGGGAGGACGCGCGGCGCGTTCGCCTGACCAAGAAGCAGCTTGCGATAGCCAAGGCGCGCTATCTGGAAGCGCTGAAGCTCCTGTGCGCGCTGCCGGGTATCCCCTGCGTCTACTACGGGGACGAACTCGGCATGCAGGGCATGGCCGACCCGTGGAACCGCGCACCGATGGCCTGGGACAGGGCGGACGAAGCGCTGCGCGAGGCAGTTCGGAAGGTTCTTTTGCATCGCAGGGGAAATTCCATGCTTCATACAGGCTTTCTGGACGCCGAAGCGGCAGACGACGATACGCTGGTCGTCCGCCGCGCGGCGAAGGACGGGCTGGACGCGTTCGGAAACCCGCTAAAAGAACCCGATTTGAACATCACGATCACACGGCGGCTTAAGCCGTTCACCGGGGAGGCGTAATATGAAGTTTACGTCCCTGCATCTTAAAAACTTCCGCAATTACGCGTCGCTGGATTTCAGGCCGGGCGGCGGCATCACCGTGCTTTACGGGGCCAACGGCTCCGGCAAGACCAATCTTTTGGAATCCATGCATCTTTTATCCGTGGGGCGCAGCCACCGCACGTCCGTGGACCGCGAGATGATCGCCCAGGGCGAGGACGTGGCCTTCGTCCGCGCCCACACCCAGCGGCTGGACGGGAAGCATGATCTGGAAGTGCGGCTCTACCCGCTGGAAAAGCCGCAGAAGCGCGTGCTGATCCAGGGCAAGCCCGCCGAGCGGATCACCGACATGATGGGGCACGCGACCGCCGTGATGTTCGCGCCCGAAGACCTGCGAATCGTGAGCGACGGCCCCGCGGCGCGCCGCCGGTTCATCGATATGCAGTTAAGCCAGATCCGCCCGAGCTATCTGAAGGCCCTGCGGCGCTATTTAAGCGCGCTGGAAAAGCGAAACGCTCTGTTGAAGCACAACAAAGCGCGCCCGTCCGACGATTTCAACCGCCAGCTGGACGCCTGGGACGAGCAGCTTGCGGGCGCGGCGGTCTACGTGGTGGAGCCGCGGCGCTGGTTTTTGGATGAGTTGTCCAGGCACGCGGCGGCGCAGTATGCGGCCATCGCCGAGGATGCAAACGAGGTGTTTTCGCTGCGCTACACCGGCCCGTTGGCGACGACCGCGACGCCCTACCGCGATATGCTTACCGCCCTCAAGCGCAGCCGCGCGGAAGACGCAAGGCGCCTGTTCACCACCTTCGGCCCGCACCGCGACGACCTGTCGTTGATGCTTGCGGGCAAAGACCTGCGCGCCTACGGCAGCCAGGGGCAGCTGCGCTCCGCGGTGCTGAGCATGAAACTCGGGGAACTCGCGCTGATCGAAAACGAGATGGGCGAAATGCCGGCGCTGCTGCTGGACGACGTATTTTCCGAACTCGACCATCAGCGCCGAAACGCGCTTCTCAAGTCCACGCAGGGCGTGCAGACCTTCATCACCTGCACCGACAAGTCCGACGCCGCGGGCGCGAAGGCGGACGCCTTCTACCGCGTCGTCGCGGACGAAAACGGACACGCAAACCTAACGTGTGATGAGTAACACACGTTAACAGAATATTGCGTTTAGTCCAACTCTCCGTATTCAACAACGGCGTCGGGATCGTGCCGTTTGTTCAGCTTGTGGCTGGCCTTCCGGTTGGCGACGGTATTAAAAACAATCGAGAAATCGTAATCCGGCGGGTAGAGCTCAGCAGCCGCGACCCGCAATTGCAGGCGCGTATGCTTTACCTTGTGTTTCACGCCCTTGACCTGCACGATCACGTCGCCGTTCTCGTCGGCCGGGCGGTAGACGATGCCCGTTTCCTTCTCCGGCAGCACCAGCACGCTGTCGCCCATGGTGAACTTCGTGAACTTCTGTTTCACGGGCGGGCCCAGGCGGGTGAGGCGGCTTTTGGGCGCGGGCATCGCCGCCGCGTTCGCGTCGGCCGCCTGCTCCCCGTTGTATACGGCGCGGTGCGCCCTGTCGAGCATATGTTTGGAAAATCCGAGGCGTCCGGCGATCTGCAGGGCGCAGCTCTCGCCGGTCTTGCCCATCTCCAGGGTATACAGCGGCGCCAGCGTTTCGGGATCGAACGCCATGCGCGCCCTAAGCATATGCTCCGCCGACTTGGCGTAGGTCTTGATCTGCGGGTAATGCGTCGTCACCATGAACATGCACCCGCGAAGACGCAGCTCCTCCAGCACCGCGATGCCGATACCCATGCCTTCGGCCGGGTCGGTGCCGCTCCCCAGTTCGTCCAGCAGCACCAGGCTGTCGCGGCTGGCGTTTTTCAAAATGCCGATCACGTTGGTGATATGCCCGGAGAAGGTGGACAGATTCTGTGAGATGTTCTGGCTATCTCCGATATCGCACCAGACGCCGTCCTGCATGGCGATGTAGCTTCCCTCGCCGCAGGGGATGTGCAGCCCGCACTGCGCCATCAGCGTCAGCAACCCTACGGTCTTGATCGCCACCGTTTTCCCGCCGGTGTTGGGCCCGGTGACGACCACGCCGCGGTCGCCGTCCTCAAGCGTCAGGTTCAGCGGCACGCAGGTCTCCCTGTCCAGCAGCGGATGCCTGCCGTTGTTGATGATCAGCCTGCGCTCGCCGCCGATATCCACCTCGCGGGCGTCCATCGCCGCTGATAGCTTCGCCTTGGCAAACAATATGTCCAGCTCTTCCATCAGCTTCATGTTGCGGCGTATGGGCTGGGCTTCCTCCGCCACCTGCGCGCTCAGGGTATAGAGCACGCGGCGTATCTCTTCGTCCTCGCTGATGTGCACGGCTTCCAGTTCCTCCCGCAGCGCGGCGGCGGCCGACGGCTCGATGAACACCGTCGTCCCCGAAGCGGAGGTATCCACCACCGAGCCTGGGACCTGCTTTTGATGCTGCCGCTGCACGGGCAGCACGTAATGCCCGCCGCGGTTGGTGATATAGCCGTCGGTCAGGTATTGCTTGTGAGTACGCAGGACCTGGTTGAGTTTCTCCTTGATCTTCGCCTCCAGGTTCAACTTTTTACGCCGCAGGTCGCGCAGCAGCGCGCTGGCCTCGTCGCGGACTTCGTCTTCATACACGCAGCGCTGGATCTCCGATTGCAGATCGGAAAGCGGGTGGATGGCCTGGCCGTAACTGGCCAGCGTCGCGTCCTGCGAGGCGATGCGGCTTAAATAACTCACCATCCGCTTGCAGGACGCGGCGAACATCCTGACGCCGTTTAGCTGCTCGGGCGAAAGCATCGTGCCGATCTCCGCAAGCGTCAGGCTTTCCTCCAGGCGGGTCATCATCGGCAGCGGCGGCGCGCCGAAGGCGTCCAGCACGCGGCGGGCGGCGGTGGTCTCCGCCATGCGCTGCACGCAGGCCTGTTCGATTAAAATCGGTTCGAGTTTATCTAAAATTTCCCGCGCCGATTCGGATACGGCGAGGTCTTTCAATTGCTGTAAAATCACGGGGAATTCCAGGGTCTCATAGTGGGTATTCATTGTATTTCTCCTCATGGATTTGATATTGATCTACATCGCATGAGCAGGGAGAAGACGTATGCTGAACGCAAACAAAAAACATAGCGTATGCTATGCCCACAGAACCCTGTACGGGAACCTGCCGGCTATCGCTCTGCGTTCAGAAGGGTATACCAAACAGCGATCATGCGGCCGCGGTTTTCAGCATAACCTTCGTCCCTTACAGAACCGATAACAAACAAGCACCTCCAACTCTTTGATACGCACAGTATACACGGCGCAGCGCAAACGGTCAAGCGCTATTGCAGGAAAGCGGGCTTGACATGGCAAACCCGGCGTGCTATGCTGTGTGCAATCACCGGATGACGCGGAACGCGCCGCTCCCAAGTATTGCCAAAGAGATTGCCGCCACTGGCTGAAAGCGGCAAGCAACAGCGGGAGATGAGTACCAGCCGCAGACGGTGCGCTGTGCCGGCGATAACGGTAATTCAAAGCGGAAGCGGGCGCGGCCCGTTTCAAGCAGGGTGGAACCACGAACGATCTTCGTCCGTCCCCGCAGATTTGCGGGGGCGGATTTTTGTAAGGGAGGAACAGGAAATGAAACTGACGCTTTCAGGAAAAACTTACGATGTGGAACAGGGGACGCCGGCGGGCGAGCTGATCAAAAACGAATTCGCCGAGGACTTCAAGAAGTACTATGCGGTGAAGCTTGCGGACGGCACGCTGACCGACCTGTTCGCGCCGATCAATACCGACAACGAGATCACCCCCGTCACCTTCGAGGACGAGGACGGCAAGAAGGTACTGCGCCATTCCTGCTCCCATTTGATGAGCATGGCGGTGCAGCAGCTCTACCCGGAGGCGAAGCTTGCCATCGGCCCCGCGATCGAAAACGGCTTCTATTACGATTTCGATGTGGAAACGCCGTTCACGCCGGACGATTTGCCCGAAATCGAAAAGGCGATGGACAAGCTGATGCGCATGTCCATCCGCCCCAAGCGCTTCACCCTGCCGCGCACTGAGGCCATCGCCTTTATGAAGGAGAAAAACGAGCCCTACAAGGTGGAACTGATTGAGGATTTACCGGAGGACGCGGAAATCTCCTTCTACCAGATGGGCGATTTCGTGGACCTGTGCGCCGGGCCGCATCTGCCCAACCTCAACTACGTCAAGGCCTTCAAGCTCACGCAGATCGCGGGCGCGTACTGGCGCGGCGACGAGAAAAACAAGATGCTTTCCCGCATCTACGGCACCTGTTTCCCCACCAAGCCGGAGCTTGCGGAGTACCTTGCACAGGTGGAGGAAGCCAGGAAACGCGACCACAACAAGCTGGGCAGAGAGCTTGAATTGTTCACCACGGCGGAGATCATTGGTCAGGGCCTGCCCATCTTCCTGCCCAAGGGCACGCGCATTTTGCAGATTCTCCAGCGCTGGGTGGAGGATACCGAGATGAAGCGCGGCTATATGCACACCAAAACGCCGCTGCTGGCCAAGCGCGACCTGTACAAGATCTCCGGCCACTGGGACCATTACCGCGACGGGATGTTCATCATCGGCGACCCGGACGACGAGGAGAGGGAATGCTTCGCGCTGCGGCCGATGACCTGCCCGTTCCAGTACCAGGCGTTTCTAAACCGTTCGCGCTCCTACCGTGACCTGCCGATGCGGCTGGGCGAGACTTCGACGTTGTTCCGTAACGAGGATTCCGGCGAGATGCACGGGTTGATCCGCGTGCGGCAGTTCACCATTTCCGAAGCGCACCTGATCATCACGCCCGACCAGCTGGAAGAGGAGTTCCGTGGCTGCTTCAACCTGGCGCACGACATCCTGTCCACGCTGGGGCTTTGGGAGGGCTGCACCTTCCAATTCTCCAAATGGGATCCGGAGAACAAAAACAACAAGTACGAGGGCACGCCCGAACAGTGGGAGTTTTCCCAAAACGCGATGCAGGTCATTCTGGACGATATCGGCATAGACTACAAAACCGCCGATGACGACGCCGCGTTTTACGGCCCGAAGCTGGATATCCAGATCAAGAACGTGTTCGGAAAGGAAGATACGCTCATCACGATCCAGATCGATATACTGCTGGCGAAAAAGTTCGGCATGGAGTACACCGACGCGGACGGGCAGAAGAAAAATCCCTTCATCATCCACCGCACGTCCATCGGCTGCTACGAGCGCACGCTTGCGTTGCTGATCGAGAAATACGCAGGCGCGTTCCCCACCTGGCTTTCGCCGGTGCAGGTGAAGATACTCACCATCACCAACCGCTCGGACGGCGCGGCCGGTGAACTGCAGCGGATGCTGCTGGAGCAGAACCTGCGCTGCGAGCTGGACCTGCGCAACGAAAAGATCGGCTTCAAGGTCCGCGAAGCGCAGTTGAAAAAGATTCCTTACATGTTCGTACTGGGCGACCGCGAAGCCGAGGACAAAACCGTCACCATCAGAGGCCGCAAGGGCGACAGCCTGGGCACCGTTCCCTTTACGGAAGCCGTCGCCATGATCAAAAAGCTCAACGACGACAAGACCATCGATTAGGTCAAATATAGGAAGAAGCCGCTTGCCAAAGCAAGCGGCTTCTTTTGCGGTTCGTTAAGGAACTGCTACATCATGTGATGTTCGCATCAGCTTATTCGCCAAACGCCGCTTCGTACTTCGCCATGCGCTCGTCGAGGATCGCCTGTCCGCCGGAGGCCATGTAGTCCGCCATGCCGGAATCCCAAACGGCGTCGAAGTCTTCCACGGACGCATTGATGGAAACGTTGAGGACCACGTCGCGTTTGTCGGCAAGCACAGTCTTTATGCCTTCTTCGGCTGCAATGGCGCCCAGGTTGATGTTGCCGTAGGACACGCCGTTGTTCAGCGCGGCCGCAAATGCGGTCTTGATGAACTCAGGCGCAACGTACGCATAGCCAAGCGCCATGGACGCAGCCGTCTTATCCACATCGCCCAGATCCAGACCGTTGATGATCATGGTGGTGTCGATATTGTTGGAGGAGGACATCTTGTAGCGGCCGGCTTCGGGCGGGATCGCCTTCAGGGTGCCGTCTTCGGTGTATTCGTGATTGATGCCTTCCACGCCGGTCTGGAGGAAGAAGCGGTTTTCAAACTTCGCCATCCAGTTCAGATAGAGCAGCGAGGCCAGCGGCTCGGTGTTGGTCGAGGGGAAGAAGATCCAGCGGTCGTTGGATGAGTAGTTGACCTTCTTGGTGATGCCCGCATCGTTCTTGAACGGATCGACCGCGATGAACACGGCGTCTTCGCCCTGCGATTGCTGCAGCATATAGTGCACGCTCTCTTCGGCGTTGCGGTAGACGTCGTCCCAGTTGACTTCAACTGCGCCAACATACCCGGCTTTAAGCAGATTGTACTCAGTCGCGTCGCCGGCAGCGTACAGCGAGAAGTCCTGAAGGATCAGGCCGTCGTTGTACCACTTGTTGAGCATCCGTACGCCTTCTTTGACGCCGGGCAGCAGGAACTGCCTGTCGTCATTGTAGATAAAGTTATACTTGTCGGTGGTGTACTCGTCGGGCACGAAGGAATAGAGGATGTTGTTGGCTCTCCAGCCCACATCGTCCGTCATGGAGTAGGGGATCATCTTGTCGGCTTCATCGCCGAGCAGAAGCTCCGCATTGTCTCTGAAGGCATAGAGCATGTCTTCAAATTCCTGCGTGGTGGTGGGTACAGCCAGACCCAGTTTATCCAGCCAATCCTTGCGCACGAAGGTGTTGATGCGGGCGACGTTCATACGGCGGGCCACGATGCACTCGGTCTGGCCCGTGTACGGATCGGTTTTCCAGGTCATGTTGCTGCCCAGGAAATCATACAGATCGGTCAGGTAGTCTTTGTACTCGTCCAGCAGCGGCTGGAGATCGAGCACCGCATCCTGCTGGAAGTAGGTGTGGATCGCACCGTCGTTATAGGTATAGCTGATGTCGGACGCAGTGCCGGCGGCCAGATAGTTGGCGATGTCATCGCCTTCCGTCCAACGCGGGGTCGTCTGGAATACAACTTCTACGTTGTATTCGTTGAGCATGTTTTCCTTGATGTAGTCGGTGAACACGTTGTCGTCCACGACCGAGCCTTCGGTATTACGGTCGAAGATCTCGACCGTAATGGTGCGGGTGTCGGTGAATTTGCCGTCGACAAATCCATCGTCGGCCGCCATTGCGATCGGCGCCATTACGGAAACGACCAGCAGTGTGCTCAAGAGTAACGCGAGCAGTTTTTTCATTGGTTTCCCTCCTTTTATTTACCATAAACACAGCCTTCTCAAGGCGTGTCGGGTACGGTTTCTAGCCTTTCATCGCGCCCAGCGTGACCCCGTGGATGAAGAAGCGCTGCAGCCAGGGATAGACCATCAGGATCGGGATCGTCGCGATCATGACCGTCGCAGCCTTGATGGCGTCCGACGCGCCGGGCGAAGAAAAGCCCTCCTGCGTGGCGGCGTCCACGCTTTCCTTGCTTTGGATGATGAAGTACAAAAGCAGCTGGATGGGATAGTACTTCTTGTTGCGGTTCATGAACATCAGTGCGTCGGAGTATCCGTTCCATCGGCCGACCGCGTAAAACAGCGAAAGCGTAGCGATCACGGACGTGGATAGCGGAATATAGATCGAAAAGAGGATCTGGAACGGGTTGGCGCCATCAATCTCAGCGGATTCCCGCAGGCTGTCGGGGATGTTCTGCAGGAAGGTACGCATGATGATCATGTTGAACACGCTCAGGCTGTAAGGCAGCGCCAGCACCAGGGGACTGTTGATCAGGTTCAGGTTATGGAACAGCAGGAAACTCGGGATGGTCCCGGCGTTGAAATATATCGTGACCAGGATCAGGCCGTTCACCAGCTTGCGGCCCTTGAGCTTGTCAAAGACCAGCGGAAACGCGCATAAGGTCGTCAGCGTCATCGAAAGGAAGGTGCAGCCTACCGTCAGCATCGCCGTCCATGCCAGCGCCCAGGTATATTCCGCATCCTTCAATACCAGGGAATACGCCGTCAGGTCCAGTTCCTTGGGCCAGAGGTATACGTCGCTGCGTACCAGCGCCGCCGGGGACGACAACGAACGGACGAACACGTTCCACACGGGCAGGAAACAAATTAGAATCAGGACTACGCAGATCGCAACCACGACATAGTCGCCGGTTTTCGAGTTCTTGGACTTAACCACTCATCCCACCCCCTTACCACAGACCGCGTTCGTCAAAACGCCGGGCAATGAGGTTTGCGTTGACCAGGAAAATAACGCCGATGACGGATTGGAAGAATCCGACGGCCGTCGCCAGGGACTGCTGCGTACCCTTGATGCCGTAGTTGTACACGAAGATGGACAGGACGTTGGACACGCTCGTGACCAGCGTATTGGTCAGGGCGTATGGTCGGTCGAATTCGCTGCCGATGATCTGCCCAAGGCTCAGGATGAGCAATATCACGATGGTGGAGCGCAGGCCGGGCAGCGTGATGTGCCAGATCTTGCGCAGGCGGCTTGCGCCGTCCACTGCCGCGGCTTCGTAAAGTTCCGGGTTGATGCCGGTCAGCGCCGCCAGGTAAATAATCGTATTCCAGCCGACCGACTGCCAGACGCCCAGGAACACGTAGGTCCATACCCAGTTGGCGGGTTTGTCCAGGAACTGGATCGGTTCCAGCCCCATGTTCCTGAGTACGATGTTCACTAAGCCAAACCGTGTGGCGAGCAGCTGCAGCGCCAGGCCGGAAATAATAATCCAGGACAGGAAATGCGGCATGTAGGCGACCGTCTGGGTAATGCGCTTGAAGCGCCTGTAAGGCAGCTCGTTGAGAACGATCGCCAACAGGATGGGCGCGGGAAACCCAAACACAAGACCCAGAGCGTTCAGCATCAGCGTATTTCTGACGGCATACAGAAAATCCCGGTTGGAAAACGCCTTGATAAAATACTCAAGTCCGCTGTTTTTCGCCCATTCCATTTCCCATGCGCTTTTGGTGATGGAAAACTTCTTGAACGCGACCTGGATATAGGTCATGGGGACATACTTGAAGATGATGAAGTACACCAGCGGAATCAGAAGCATCGCATAGAGCATCCAGTACCGTTTCAGGTACATCCGCGTCTTGTACCGTTTGGCCGCCTTCTGCATGCGTGTTTCTGCCAACATGAATACCTCACATCATATCCTGAATGCTCATTGATGGATGAATACGGAGCAAACGTCAACTTATATAGTAGTATATTACTTACGACGTACCTCCAAACATATCTCCGGGAGTGTTTAGCTTCGTATCTATATCTGAGTATAAGTGACCTCAATAATCGTTGTCAATACCTTTTGGAAATTTGCGCGCCAAAACGCTCAGTCCGGCAGGAACCGGATGTGTTTCAAATCCAGCGAACAGCCGGGCAGGAAGATGATCGTTACGGTCTTCATACCTGTGATACATTCGCCAAGAGCAAACTCCGCACCGCGGTATTCCGGCGCCGATTCGAGTTCGATCATCAGCCGCTTGCTTTCATCCTCATCGGAAAACACGATCTGAACGGCGTTCTTAGGCAGCGCCGACCGCCAGCAGACGGAGATTTTTCCCGTCCCCCCCGGCCCGAAATCCATATCGCGGTATTCGATGGACACGTTGTTGCCGATGCCTTCCACAGCGCCGCCGTCGATATGGTAGTCGTCGCCGTAGATCTGATCGCAGTCCGCGGCGGAAAGTGTTTCGTAGGCCTTGTTCAGCCGCCTGAACCGGAAACCCTTCATATGCAGCGCATCGGGGAATACGAAGCACAGCGTGGCAACGCCCCTGATCCGTTTTGGCAGCGTATAGACCACGGTCTGATAGGTCGCCCAGACGGAGCCCAGGCTGTAATCAAAATCGGCCAGTTTTTCCCCGCCCTCCGATGGCATGCCTTCCCAGACTTCGAAGCTGAAAGGCTCGTTTTGCAGCGGGAACAGCGGCAGTTCGAACGTATCCGCGCCGAAATCGCCGAAATCCAGGTCCGCAAACCCCACGTGGCTTGCCCCCGATTTCGCCGTCGCCACGCCGTGATCGATGCCGCTGTTCAGCGGCTGATTGCTCCTGTTGAACAAACCGCCCGCAACGAATGCGTACGGGTCCAGCGTCGCCGTACCGTGTCCGGAGATCTCCGCGCGCAGCATGGAGATAAAAGCCGGGTGCTCCCTGCCGTTTTTTGGCATGCAGCGCACATAGGCCGTGCCGTCGCCCTTTTCCGTAAGCGTCGCGTGCCTGCCATCCGCATGGACTTCAAGCGCCGCGATCGGGCTGTCGATCCCCGCCGCGTTGGCGACACGCCAGCTGAGGTCGTCATAGGTCGCGTTCTTCGGGAACACCGCCGCGGCGATCTCATTCCCCTTCCGCGTCAGTTCGACTTTGCGTATGGGGACGTCCGCATCGTCAAACGCGGCCGATACGGCGGGCGTTTGCCCTCCGTCCGCTTTGACGATAGCCAGCAGTTTGCCCGAAAACAAGCGCCGGTTGTCCGTGTTCTGATAGGGCTCGAAATCCGTGGAATCCCCGTTGTCCAGCGCCAGCAACCGCCCGTTTTCCACCGTAATCCTTACGCGGCGGTTGGCATTTTCCACGGCGTTCCCCTTCTCGTCAAGCGCGGAGATGGTAACGAACTGCAACTCGCCGAAAACTTCCTCGGCAAGCGAAAGAGAAACCGCATCCCCGAAAGAACGGCGCTCCGTTTTCAAAACGGCATTGCCCGTGCCGTCATACGCGACCGCCTGCAAAACGCCCGCCTGATAGGGGACCCGCCAGTCGGCAAGCAGCCGCCCGTCCAGCTTTCGTTTGCCGAGGCTATGATCGTTGAGGAACAACTCGACTTCGGGCGCGTTGGTGCATACCCGCACGTCGATGCGCTCGCCCGGGGAGAAATCCCAGTACGGGAACAGGTGCAGCACGGGCCGCGTTTCAAAATCCGTCCAGCCGGCCTGGAAGAGATAGTAGGTATCCTTTTCAAAGCCCGCCGTATCGGCATGGCCGAAGTAGGCGTTCTTGGTCTGGTACGGCGTCGGCTCGCCGATGTAATCCTGCCCGGTCCAGATGAACTGCCCCAGCGAATACGGCGTACGCAGATCGTCGAGTATCATCGCTTCCAAATCTTTCGCGCCCCAGCTGGTGAAGCTGTTGCCAAGCGCCGAACACTGAAAATCGTCATCCGAAAGCAGCGGTTTCTCAAGCGGGAAGTGGTAGATTCCCCGGCTCTGGACGGAGGACGCCGTTTCGCTGCCGAAGATGATCCAGTCGGGATGCGCTCCATGGTGCTCCGCGTACAAGGCCTCGGTGTAGTTATAGCCGATCAGCTTGATCTCGTCCGCGCAGCGCCGGGTGTTCTCCCACCACATATAGTTGGAGCAGAGGGTGACCGGCGCGTTTTCGTTCGGGTCGTGCCTGCGCACGAGCCCCGCCAGATACCGCAAAACTTTCGCGCCCTCCTCCGCGTCCAGGTGCGTGTCGGGAATCTCGTTGCCGACGCTCCACATGATGAGCGAGGGATGGTTTCGGTCGCGCCTGACCCACGACGCCACATCCCTTTCGATCCATTCGTCGAAGAAGCGCGCATAGTCGTACTCGGTTTTTTTATGCCGCCAGATATCAAGGATCTCGGAGAGCACCAGCAACCCAAGCTCGTCCGCCAGTTCCATCAGCGCTTTCGAGGGCGGATTGTGCGCCGTGCGCACGGCGTTGACGCCCATGCGTTTCATCAGCAGCAGCTGCCGCCGCAGCGCGTCCCTGTGCACCGCCGCGCCAAGGCCGCCCAGATCGCAGTGCCGGCACACGCCTTTGAGCTTGACGTGCTTTCCGTTCAGGAAGAAACCCTGATCGGCGGTAAAGCGCAGACTGCGGAAGCCGAAACGGGTATACGCCGTATCGGCGATCACGCCGTTCACCAGAAGCTCCGAGCGCAGGGTGTACAGCTTCGGATCGGAAATGTCCCAAGGACGGATTTCACCGTCCGCCTCCACAAGTGTGTGGCGCACGGTGTACTCCTCGCCCCGCGCCTTCACCTCGGCCCGCGCATCGTACTTCCACTGCCCGTCCTCCCGATATGTGGAGATATAGATGCCGTCCGGCGCGAAATGGCAGGCGTTTTTCACGATCAGGAATACGTCGCGGTAGATGCCCGCGCCGGTGTAC
This sequence comes from Clostridiales bacterium, assembly GCA_016930575.1. GTDB lineage: Bacteria > Bacillota > Clostridia > Christensenellales > Aristaeellaceae > CAXXOK01. The sequence goes on from JAFGGL010000002.1 coordinate 41,372, forward strand.
CAGCGCGCGTTGGGCGCCCGGTAATCGACCTTCACCAGGATCTCGTTGTTTTCATCCTTCGTGACGAGTTCCGTGATATCGAACCAGAACGCCGTGCAGCCGTATTTCCACTCGCCGACATGCTTCCCGTTGACAGACACGGCCGTGTCCATATACACGCCGTCGAAGTACAGGTAAAGCCGCTGCCCCGACGTAAGAAACGACGCGTCCAGCATACGACGGTAGTATCCGGCGCCGCTTTGATACAGATTCCGGGTATCCGCGATCAGCCAATCATGCGGAATCTCCACAGGCACAAAGCCCTGCGGAGATTCTTTGGCAAACGACCATCCGTCGTTCATCAGCATCCGTTGGGTATCATATTCAGGTTTCATTCAAACGCGTCCTCGAACTTCAGATGTTGTAAGCGCATGCGGCGCGGGAGGGCTTAGTTCTCCCGCTTCCTGCCCCAGAAGAAAACCGCCACCGTACCCGGCCCCGTATGGCTGCCGATGGTGGTGCCGATATCGTGCAGCACGGGCTCGCCTTCAAGCTTGGGAAAACTGGCCTTGATCAGCTCCGCCACTGCGCCTGCGTCCTCGGGGCAGTAGGAGTGGGACAGGTAACACTTTCCGGCGTAATCCAGCCCGTCCTGTGCGTTGTCGACCATGCGGTCGACGATCTCCTTGATTACTTTATGCTTGGAGCGCACCTTGGCAACGGCTTCCAGCTTTCCTTCGTGATTGATGTGTAAAAGCGGGCATATCTTCAAGAGCGTGCCTACAAAACCGGAGGTCTTGGAGATCCTGCCGCCCTTGATAAAGAAGGTGAGATCGGTGGAAAAAAACCAGGCGTTCAGCTCCAGCTTGTGTTCCTCCGCCCAGTCGGCCACCTCGTCCACGGACTTGCCTTCGTCGCGCAGATCGGCGAGCTTGTCCATCAAAAGGCCGTAGCCCGACGACGCCAGGAGGCTGTCCACCACGCGGACGGTACGGTCCGGATACTTCTCTTTGAGCAGATCCTTTGCGATGACCGCCGAGTTGTACGAGCCGGACACGCCGGAGGACAGCGTAACGTGCAGCACGTCCTTGCCGTCTTTCAAAAAAGGCTCCCAATACGCCTCGTACTCGTCGGCGTTGATCTGCGACGTGCTGGTGTCCGCACCGTTCAGCATCCGTTGATAGAACGTATCAAACGGCATGGTTTTGCCTAAATCGTCGTTCATCTGCACGCCGTCGATGGAATAGTGGAAACAGATATACGGTATCCGCCTTGCGTCGAATTCTTCCTGCGATAAATCGGCCGTGGAACTGCAGCTTAAAACAAAGTCGCTCATACGTTTGGCCCTCCTCAATGGATATTGATATGCGTTGTGGTTCCTATCATACCAAAAACCGTACGAGAATGCAATTTTACGTCGGAGCGAAGGAAACATCGCTGCGTTTTTGCTGTCGCAAAAACATCCGCGGATTTCCTTGCTCCTCCTCTCGCTTCAAGGCAGGCCTTGAAGCGGGTGGACGGGGGTACGATTGCGAAGGAAACTACGCTGCGTTTTTGCTATCGTAAAAACCTCCGCGGATTTCCTTGCTACTCCTCTCGCCTCGAAACAGGTTTCTCGGCGGGTGGACGGGAGTACGATATGAAGGAAACATCGCTGCGTTTTTGCTATCGCAAAAACCTCCGCGGATTTCCTTGCTACTCCTCTCGCTTCAAGGCATGCCTTGAAGCGGGTGGACGGAGGACGAATGACGGGAGACGATTAGTTGCTTCCCGTTTTGCCCCGCAGCACCCTGCTTTCTCAGCAGTGCGCAGCATTGACAAACCAATGCCTTGCCTATATAATACAGTTTGCTGTTTACGCAGCCTTGCGACCCATTAGCTCAGTTGGCAGAGCACCTGACTTTTAATCAGGGTGTCCCGCGTTCGAGTCGCGGATGGGTCACCAGTCGTCGCCGCGGACTGCGCTCAGTTCGCGGCGACGATTTATTATACATCCCTGAAATATAGTCGCTTTAGTCGCTTTTATTGTCGCACAGCGCTCTGGTTCGGGCGCTGTGCTTTGTAAAAGCGCCCAACTCCAGTTCGCTTTGCGCTTCGCGCAAGCCGCACACAGGCGGCACCCTCACTTCCGTTGCCTCTCACACCGCTCCGTCGCGGCTCCTCTCGCTTCAAAGCAGGCTTTGAAGCGGGTGGACGAGGAACGGAAGACGGGGAACGATGGACGAGGTACGTGAACATGGACTGCGCTCAGTTCGCGGCGACGATTCAAATACGGCAGGCAATCGATAATCGGCATAGAAAAGGACGGCCGATCGGCCGTCTCTTTATACATAGTCGCTGTCCGGCAGTTCTCCGTCTATCCCAGCTCCCCAGCGCTCCGATTCGCAGTCCTGCTAAGCAGCGCGTCCCAGGTCTGCGTCCCGGCGATGCCGTCGGCAGCCAAGCCTTTTTCCTTCTTGTATGCATTAACAGCCTTTCTGGTTTCCGATCCGAAAATCCCGTCAACCACCAATGGCGGTTCGGCGCCGTTCTGGTTGAGCAGCGTTTGGAGTTTTTCCACCTACTTCCCGCGGCTCCCGGTTCTTAATGTTGGTTTAGCTTTGGAAAGCAGGTCCTGTACGCCCGGCGCGTTCTCAGGTATCCGTTCTTCGTATTGGTTGGTCGCGCCGCTGGGCAGGTACAGGCTTACGGAATCATAGGCGTACCGTGTGAGCTGCGCGCAGTCGAACGCCAGTTTTCCGTTATATTTGCATCCGGAGCAGGTCGCTTGCTTTTTGTTGAGCACAGGGCAGTATTTTATGATATTAGCCGCGGATTTCGGATATGCGGCCGCCCTGTTCTTGCGGAATGCCGGAGTACACTTGCGCTTGTACGCGCCCATAATGTACGGGTTTCCGATCTTGCCGTTCGCCCAGGCAACGGCCTTGGCCGCCTGCTCCGCCGCCATCTTCCTGTACGCGAAATGCGTCCAGGGGTAAGCGGCAAGTTTTTGCCTGACTACGCCCTTGGCGTGCCCGTGGGCGTGAATCACGTACCCGTCGCCGGTGTAGACGCCTGTGTGCGTCATATTCCCTTTGTCTTTACTGAAGCGGTATACGCAGCACAGCTTGTCCGGCGGCATAGCGTCGATCGTGCCCTTTTGATCCCAGCAGAAGCCGGGAATTGGAATTTTCTTTACGCCCATTTCTTATTCTCCTTCTCCTTCGTCTCTTTACGTTCTCCCGTCGTCGTTTCTGCTTCCCATGCGAGCGTCGGCCTGCGTTTCCAACCCCATGACGAAAACCTGAAGTATAACGGAAGCCTGGCAATAATTCCGGCGGTTTTCCGCAATGCTACTCGATTTTTACGTCGTCGCTATACTTCTTCCAGTCAATATATGCTCATTATAGTCCCGTTTCAGCCGAACGTCAACAAGCACGCGGATAATAAAACACCCCATGAACGGAGTTCATGGGATACTTCTAATAACGATAATCGCTTGTCTAGTCCTGTACAAACTCCAACAGCCCGTCGGCATTCACCGTATACTCGCCCTCGGACAGGAGGGTGGACACGGGGACCAGTTCGTAGCCAAGCGACTGGTAGTACGGGATGACCTCGCCCAGGACTTCCAGCGTATGTTTCCCGGCGTTGTGGAACAGGATGATATAGCCGGGCTCCACCGTATTGGTCACGCGCCTTTCGATCTTTGCCGCGTCGTAGCTTTCATCCCAGTCGTGGGAATCCACGGTCCAGATAATATGCTCGCATCCGGCGGCGCGGGAGATGGCGCGTATCAGATGGTCGGTATCCCCGTAAGGCGGCCGGAACAGCACGGGCCGCTGCCCGGTGATCTCCTCGACAAGGTCGCTGGTGTTGACGATCTCGCGGAGCACCCGCTCAAAGCTTTCCTCCGTGAGGTGGGGATGGTAATAGGAATGATTGCCGATCTCGTGCCCGCGGCTGATAATATCCTTCATGTGCTCGGGAAAATTCTCCGCCCACAGGCCGGTGACGAAGAACGTGACCTTTATGCCGAGTTCGTCTAGCAGGTCCAATATCCTGTCGGTATACGTATCTCCGTAGCCGCAGTCCAGCGTGATCGACATGCGCTGCGTACTTACGCCCACCTGCCGGATAGCTTTGTTGTTGATGTCGTCCACAGCGAAAAACAGATCTTCCTCGGACACCTTCTCGCCGTCCGCCCATACCGACAGGTACTTCGCGCCGATCCAGTCGTCGGGAAAGGTGAACGTGACGCTTTTGACCTTGTTGTTGGTGAACGTCCTCGTGGCTAAAACATAGCCGTTCTCGTCCCGAAGCTCGGCTTCCACGTCGTGGCCGACGCCGTTGGGGTTGATAAACTGCACCCTCGCAGTCGCTTCGCGGCCCTGAAAGCTGACGATCACCGTGCTTTCAAACCGGAACCGCGGCGCGGCGCCGCCTGCCGACGCAGCCGTTACGGACAGCGCCATGCACAGGATCAACAGGCTGGATAGTATCTTTTTCATATGGCGTACCTCGCTGCAAAAATTCATTCATACTAACGCAAATCATATAGCAATCGAAAATCACTGTCAAGCAATCTATGGCTTCCGTCAGCCGTCCGTGGTATAATACTGTCAAGAACGCACCCCGTTGCGGCAGCATGAAAACACAACCGACGAAACGACCGCAAACTTTCAAAGGACGACATTACGGCAACGCCTGAACGAAAGAATTGGAGGGTTTTGTATGGAACCTGTTTACAAGAAACTTCGCCGTTTCAACCTGCTGATGGGCGGCCTGCACCTGATTCAGGGCGTGGGGATGATCCTGCTAGCGACCAGCGTCATCCAGAAGATCGCCGAGTTCTCCCCCACGATCACGCATTTCTACCTGACGTACAACACCGAAACGCAGTCGCTTGAGACCGCGTCCCGGGCGCTGTTCCAGTTGCCGTTCGGCGTACTCGCGGGCGTGTTCCTGCTGCTGTCGGCCCTGGCGCACGCGCTGATCTCCATTCCGAACAAACTCAACGCGGTCTATAACCGGGACCTTGAAAAAGGCATCAACAAGTTCCGCTGGTTTGAATACGCGCTGAGTTCGTCGGTCATGATCGTGCTGATCGCGACGCTGTTCGGCATCTACGACATCGCCTCGCTGATCCTGATCTTCATCGTCAACGCGTCGATGAACATGTTCGGCCTTGTGATGGAGCAACTGAACGCGGGGCGCGAGGACGGCAAGGTCAACTGGGGCCCGTTTGTGTGGGGCGCGTTCGCGGGAATCGCTCCCTGGGCGGCCATCCTTTTGTATATGTTCGGCACGGGGAACTTCGGGGAGGTTCCGTGGTTCGTGTGGGCGATCGTGTGCACCTACTTCGTGATGTTCAACACCTTCCCGGTCAACATGATATTGCAGTACAAAAAGGTCGGCAAGTGGAAGGATTACCTGTACGGCGAGAGGACGTACATCGTGCTTTCCCTGGTGGCCAAGTCCATCCTCGCGTGGCTGGTGCTTTTCGGCGCAATGCAGCCGTAAACACACATAATCCGGCATTTCCTAAGCCCCGTGAAACGCATGCTTCGCGGGGCTTTATGCCTGCCGCGCACTTTCCCGTTTCATTGACAACTTTTCACCCCAATGTTAAGATGATAACGGGCTTTTGTCCGGTTAAGAAAGCGAGGAAATGATTTTATGGCGACCGTTAACAAAGATATGTCAATCAGTGAAGTACTCCGCATCGATCACGGCACCGCGACGGTGCTCCTAAACCACGGCATGCACTGCCTCGGCTGCCCGCACGCGACGGCGGAATCGCTTGCGGATGCTTGCGCCGCGCACGGTTCGAACCCCGAGGTCCTTGTGGAAAAACTGAACGAATATTTATCACAGAAGGATTAACAGGTGTAACAATCACCCTGAAACCCTTGTGTTATAAGGATTTCACGTTTTCCACACCCATGCCGGGACCATCGTGGAAAACATATGGAAAACATACGGAAAGGGGCCGCAAATGCTGATTAAATCAGGGCAGGAAGCGCTTTTCGTGGCGATCGAGATGGAGCGCGGCGCCATACAGCTGTATGAGCGCGCGCTGATGCTGACCGACACGGACGACGACAGCCTCAAGCCGCTCAGGCAGCAGCTGGCGGTCATGTTGAGCGACGAGAAACAGCACCTGTCGCAGTTTCGGTCATTGTACAACGGCCTGGACGCGGGCACCGAAGAGCGCCTGGCGCTTTCGGCCATCGCGTCTTCCGTGCTGTTTGAGGGCGGGCTGATGGGCGCCGTGCGCCAGGGCATGCTCAGGGACAGGGAAAGCCTGCTGAACTTCGCGGCGCAGGCCGAAGATAAAGCGGCGGAGACCTACCGCGCGTTTGCTCAAAGCTGCGGGGACAAGCAGGCGGCGGATATGCTGAATGGCATCGCGGCCGAAGAGGACAAGCACCTGCAAACGCTGCGCGATTACTTCTAGCGCATGAGACCGCCGCGGCACGTTTATCCTGCGCCGGCGGCTTATCCGTATCAACCGTACGGCGGATTCAAGCAACCGACATCTAGAAACCGTATCTATAGACCTGCAAAACCGCAATCAACGCCGCCGATGCCGATGTGAAAGGAAGGTACCCTATGGATAAGAAAATCACGCCCCAGGCCATCGCGCTGTGCGGGATGATGGCCGCGGTCATCTTCGTGGCAACCTGGCTTTTTAAAGTTCCCATGCCGGTCGCCGGTTATATCCACCTGGGCGACGGGTTCATCCTGATCGCCGCAGCCCTGCTGGGCTGGCCTGCGGTGCTTTCGGCCGCCGTCGGCAGTATGCTGGCCGACCTGCTGGCGGGATATTCCATCTATATGCTGCCGACCTTCATCATCAAGGGCGGCGTGGCGGCCGTCGCCGTGTTTGCCATGGCCAGAAAAAGCCAGCCGCTGCAGATGCTCTACATGCTGATCGCCGAAGCCGTAATGATTGCCGGATACTTCATCGCGGACCTGGTGATTTACAACTGGACGACCGCCACGGCGGATATTCTGGGCAACCTGCTCCAGGGCCTCAGCGGCGTGGCGATCTGGATGGTCCTCCTGCCGGTCGTCAAGCGGATCCGTAAAAAGCCGAAAGCCGAAAACCCAGACGCCGACGCATAGCGAAGCGCCGGGCTTTTCGGAAATGCGACTTGCAATTTCCAAAAGCAAATGGTAATATAGGTTGATTAATTCCTTGGAGGGTACACCGCATGAGTGCAGTGCAATGGGTAGTCGGTATTTCACTTCTGGTCTCGGCGCTTGTCATGATCGTGACCGTGCTGATGCAAAGCGGCGCGCGCACGGGGCTGGGCGCCATCAGCGGCGCGGCGGAAACGTTTTTCGGTAAAAGCAAAGCCAAGGGCATGGACGCCAAGCTGGCGCTGATCACCAAAATCTGCACCGGGTTGTTCGTGGCGCTGAGCCTTGTGATGATGCTATTAGGCTAAATGACGCAAAACCGAAACAGCCTTCCGTCTGCGGAAGGCTGTTTTTCATGAAATGAGAGGGATAGGCGTATGGAAAAAACCAATATCACGCTGCGGCGGGAGACGCCGGCCGACCATCGCGCGGTGGAGGCGCTCACGCGGGAGGCGTTCTGGAACCTGCACGTCCCGGGTTGTGACGATCATTATCTGGTACACGTCCTGCGCGGCGCGGAGGCGTTTATTCCGGAACTCGATTTTGTAGCGGTCATCGGCGATGAGATCGTCGGGAATATCATGTACGCCAAATCGACCGTCGCGCTGGATGCCGGCGGCGAGCTGCCCGTGGTCACCTTCGGCCCGGTATCCGTATTGCCGGAATACCAGCGCCAGGGCGTCGGCCGAAAACTGATCGAACATACCCTGAAGCTGGCAAAGCGGATGGGATTCCCCGCCGTGTTCATCTACGGCGATCCCGCGTATTACAGCCGCCTCGGATTTGTGCCCGCTGAGCGATTTGAGATCGGCACGGCGGATGGCTTCTATCACGCCGCGTTGCAGGTCTTTATACTGCAAAACGATGCGCTGCGAAACGCCGCCGGACGTTTTATCGAAGATTCCGTTTACCATATCGAGGAGGCTGCCGCCGCCGCGTTCGACTTGGCTTTCCCCGCAAAAGAAAAACGCTCCGGTACGCCATCCCAGCTGCGCTTTCAACAAAGCATCACAACGCGTAAGCCGCGGAAATAGGTTCATGGGGCGTTGCCCCATACCCCAGTAAAGGGTTATAACCCTTTACAATCCCATCATAATGGCCGCGCGTTGCGCGGCCATTAATGGATTGTTAAGGATGATATCCTTAACTGCGGGGTTTGGGGGCGCATAGCCCCCAAGAGCTCCCTACTTCAAGAGCTTCAGCAGCTTGTTGGAGCGGGCGAGGAAGGCGGTGATCTCTTCCTTTTCCAGCGGGCGTACGCTCATGCGCGCCAGGTCGTAGAGCTGGGCGGCGATGAGGGTTTTGGTATCGGCGTCGGTCTCGGTCAGCAGCCGACGCACCACGGCGTCGCCGCGGTTTAAAACCAGGGTATGCCGCTCGGGCATGCCGAAGTCCTGCTGCCCGTACATTCTGGACATATCGGAGAAGCGGCGGCCATGCTCGTCCTGCACAAGCAGCGCAGAGGTATCCTCGTCGGTCAGGGTCTGCAGTTTGACCTCCAATTCCTTGTTGCCCGTGGCCTCTTCAAAGAGCGCCTTGAGCGCTTTTTCGTTTTCCTCGGTCTGCTTCTTCGTCTCCTCGTCGGCCTCCTCCTCCTTGGTAAAGGTCGCGGCGTCGCCGTCCACGCGCACGAAGGAGAGCCCCTCCACGCCGGCGGAATACTCGATGAAGGAAACGAAGTTCAGATCGATCATGGTATCCAGCACCACGACGTCGATGTCCTGCTTATCATACAGGGCGATGGACGCGGACTGGCGCGAGGGCTCGCTGGCGTAGACGACCTTCTTGCCGAGCTTGCCCTCGTTCTTCGCCAGATATTCCTGCAAGGTATAGTACTCGCCCTTGGAGGTTTTATAGAGAATGGAATCCTTAACCATGTCGAAGAACTTGCCGTCGCGGATGCAGCCGTACTTGACGAAGGGATGGATGTCGTCCCAGTACTTCTGGTA
>JAFGGL010000043.1 GCA_016930575.1 Clostridiales bacterium
GTACTCGTAGCCCATGGGGCTGGGGCCGTAGTGGTAGCCGGGGTTCACCATCCAGCAGATGCCAAGCGGCGCGGTGTACTTCTCGTACACGCCGCGGCTCAAAAGCAAAAGCTCGGTCAGGGTATCCAGGTTTTTGCCTTCCAGCCCGTAGCTTAAGGTGATCCAATTCTCCGTCGTCTTCCGGAAAGACTGCAGGGGCTTCCACGCGGTATGCCCGAAGGCGTAAAGATTGAGCTGCGCGAACGGGTGCCCCGTCAGACAGGGATCGTCGCCGACGTTGGAAACGGCGGCGATCGCCGGGATGTTGTCAAGCGGAAGATCGCCCAGAACCTCGTTGAACATCCCCTGCATGGCGTACAAATCAATCTGCTGGCCTGTGTATTCCTGCGCAAGCTGGAATTCCACGGCCTTTTTCGTGTTCGGCATGGCCATCAGCAGCGGGGATACGGGCTCGCGCACCTGGAAATCGAACGGTCCGTTTTTGATCTGCAGAATGACGTTATCGTCAAACTGCCCGTCCAGATGCGCATAGTTGTCGTAGGCGGCCTTGGGGCGGTCGGTCCGCGTGTCCCGCCAGTCCTGCCTGCAATTATACACAAAGCATCGCCAGACCACCACGCCGCCGAAGGGTTTCAACGCCCGCGCCAGCAGGTTTGCGCCCTCGGCATGGTCGCGCCCGTAGGTGAACGGGCCGGGGCGGAACTCGCTGTCCGCTTTCACCAGAAAACCGCAGAGTTTCGGCACATAGCGGTAAACGAGCGCCGCGCGGTCTTTCCACCAATTTTGTACGCGCTCATCCAGCGGATCCGCCGTGTCCAGCCCGTGCAGCACAGGCATGGAATAGTCCACGGACAGCAAAAGCCGGATACCGAACGTTGAAAAGATCTTCGCAACATGCGCGACCTTGGGCAGGAAGCGCTCGCCGATCAGCTCCTGCGCGGGCGGCGCGACGTTGACGTTGTTGAGGCTTAAGACGTTGACACCGACCGATGCCAGCAGCCGCGCATAGGCGCGCAGCCTCGCGTCGTTATCGCGGAAATCGTCGTTTTCAAAGAAGATGGATCTGCCCGCGTAGCCGCGCTCCACGTGGCCGTTCATGTTGTCCCAGTGGTTAATCATACGCAGGGAGAACTGCGGCGCCTGCCTGCCCTGCGGCAGTTTGCGGCCCTCGCGGCCGCATTCCAGCATCCGGTATACGCCGTAAAGCACGCCGGTTTCGCCGCCGGTGATTTCGCGCCCCCTGTCCGTGATCTCGAAAGCGTCGCCCATCTCCGTGTCTACGGTCAGGGCGCAGTCCGCTCCCGCCTGCCTGAGTTCCCAGCGGGCAACGTCCGGCGGGGTCTGCAGGGTATCCGGGATTTCATGCTCCGGCAGCCAGCATCGCATCAGGTTCATCGTGTCACCTCTTGATAATTGTCAACCTGTTTAGCTAATCAGGTTGACAATTCATTCATTCTATGATACCGTCTTGACCGGAAAGGGATGTGAAACTGTTGAAATCACTGAAAATCTCCCCGGCGGACATGGTCCTTATCGCGCTGTTCGCGGTCCTGATCGCCGTCTGCGCCTGGATATCGATTCCCGCAACCATCCCGTTCACGCTGCAGACCTTCGGGTTATTTGCCGCGCTGGGCCTTTTGGGCGGCAAGCGCGGCACGCTGGCGGTGCTTGTGTACCTGCTGCTCGGGGCAGTCGGCATTCCGGTGTTTTCGGGCTTCCGCGGCGGCTTCGGCATGCTGGCGGGCGTCACCGGCGGATATCTGATCGGCTTTCTGTTCGCCGCGCTTCTGTATTGGCTCATTACATTAAAAAGAAGCGGAAAGCTGTGGATGATGATCGTCGGCATGGCGGCCGGCCTTCTGCTCGACTACGCTTTCGGCACCGCGTGGTTCATGCTGTTCTATGCCGGGACCTACGGCGCCATCGGGCTTCCGGCGGCGCTTTCCATGTGCGTGATCCCCTATATCCTTCCCGACCTCGTCAAGCTCGCGCTCGCGGCCGCATTGGTAAAGGTCCTTCCCGGGCACGTTAAGGCTTTACGCTGAACCCTTTTTCAGGAGCTTCTTGTATAGATTCAGATATTCCCTGGCGCTGTGCGTCCAGGAGTAGTCCCCCTGCATGCCGCGTTTGCGCAGGGTCTCCACGACGTCCTTCCTGTTCCTGTAAAAGTCCAGCGCGCGGCGGATGACCGAGAGCATATCGTGCGCGTTGAAGTCCCGGAAGCTGAAGCCGTTGCCCTCCTTAGTCTCCTCGTTGTAGCTGAGCACGGTGTCCCGCAGGCCGCCGGTCTCGCGCACGATGGGCACGGAGCCGTAGCGCATGGCGATCATCTGGCTGAGGCCGCAAGGCTCGAACAGCGATGGCATCAGGAAGAAATCCGCGCCCGCGTAAATCTTGTGCGCCAGCGCGCTGTCCATGGTGAAGCGCGCCGCGAGCTTGCCGCGGTACTTGGTCTCCGCCCAGGAAAACAGGTTGGTATAGCGCGAATCCCCCATGCCCAGGACGGCCAGCTGCAGATCTTCGGCCATGATGTCGCTTAATACGCAGTCCACCAGGTCCAGCCCCTTCTGGTTGGTCAGCCGCCCGATCATCGCGAGCAGCGGCACGTCCGCCTTCTCCTCAAGCGCCAACTCCTTCTGCAGCGCTTTTTTGTTTTTCGCCTTGCCGCCGAGCGTATCCGCCGTATAGGTCTGCGCGATCATGTTATCGGTCTCGGGATCGTAGAGCTCCGTGTCGATGCCGTTGATTACGCCGAAAAGCTCCTTTTTCCGCGCGCGGATCAGCCCGTCAAGGCGCTCGCCGTAGTACGCGGTGGTGATCTCCCCGGCGTAGCTCGGGCTGACGGTGGTGATGATATCGGTATACACCAGCCCTGCCTTCATGAAGTTGGCGCAGCCGGAAAACTCCAGCTTGTCCGCCGACCACAGCCCGTCGCCCAGCCCTATCACATCCTGCACTTCCCTGATGCCGAAGATGCCCTGGTATTGGAGGTTATGGATGGTAAACACCGTGCGGATGGCCGCGTAAAACGGCAGATGCTGATACTGAATTTTCAGAAGCGCAGGCACCATGCCCGACTGCCAGTCGTGCGCGTGGATGATGTCGGGCTGGAAGTCCAGAAGCGGCAGGGCGTTGAGCGCCGCGCGGCAGAAGAACGAGAAGCGCTCGTATTCGTCGCCACCTAGACCGTAAACGTAGGGCCTGCCGAAGTAATACTTATTATCCAGGAAGTAATAGGTGACGCCTTCGTGCTGAAGCTGCATCACGCCGCAGTACTGCCGCCGCCAGCCCAGCTGCACGTCGAAATGCAGCAGATGCTCCATCTGCTGCTGCCAGGAAAAATCGATGGCCGTGTACATCGGCAGCACCACGCGCACGTCGTGCCCCTCCCGCGCAAGCACCGTCGCCAGCGAGCCCACCACATCGGCCAGGCCCCCGGTTTTGACGAACGGCACGCACTCGCTGGATGTAAACAGGATTTTCATCGTTCTTGCTCCTCTATATCGTCATATTCTTGGAAATTACGATGGGATAAGACGGCGGTCCGATCAGCTTGCCGCCGGCCCTGACGTGAGCCTGCTTGTCCAGAATGCAGTTCTCAAGTTCCGCGTCTTCCTCCACCACGCTGTCCTGCATGATGATGCAGTTCTTCACCCGCGCACCCTTGCCGATGCGTACCCCGCGGAACAGCACGCTGCGGCTGACCCTGGCGTCCACGATGCAGCCGTCGGCCACGATGGAATCGGAGATGCTTGCGTGCTCCAGGTAGCGGGCGGGCATCTCGTCGCGCAGCTTGGTATACACGGGGCGGTCGTCGGAAAACAGGTCGTTGCGGATCTCCGGCTTGATCACTTCCATGTTGAACCTGAAATAGCTTTGGATCGAGTCGATGCGGTAACAGGGCTTCTTGTACTCGTACCCCGCCGCGCGCAGGCCCGCGTCGCGGATCATGCGCTGGAACACGTGGCGCATCAGATCGTGATAGCCGCGGGATACGCCCCGGTCGATCAGGTTGATGAGCAGGTCCTTCTTCAAAAGCGTCACCTCCAGCGAGGTGTTTTCATAACGCGGCTTGGTCGGGTCGATCTCCAGGTCGTTGATCATTCCCTGCTCGTCGATCCCCAGATACACGCCGTATTCCGAGCGCTGCATGTCGGGCCGCTTGGAGTACATCATGCAGACGTCCGCGCCGGACTTTTCGTAGCTTTTCACCATGTCGCGGAAGTCCGCGTTGAAGATGATCAAACTGTTGCATAGTAGCACGTACTCCTGCCGGCTGCGGCGGATATAGTTCAGGTTAGCGTGCAGCGCGTCCAGCGATCCGGGATACTGGCCGTTGTTTTCGGCGGTCAGAAACGGCGGCAGGATGAACAGCCCGTCGCTTTTGCCGTGCAGGTCCCACTCCTTGCCGCTGCCCAGGTGGTCCATGAGGCTGTGGTAATTCTTCTGCATGATCACGCCGACGTTGGGGATATCGGAATTGACGAAGCTGGACACCAGAAAGTCGATCACGCGGTAGCGCCCGGCCACCGGCACGGCGGCGACGGCGCGAAGGGCCGTCAGCTCCCGCAGGAAACTGTCCCTCTCGCCGGTATAGATGATGCCCATTACATCCTTCATTGCCATAGCCTTACTTCCTCTCTGCGCTGCCTGCATCGCCGCGGAATTGCTGCCCCGGCTCTATTTTGCCGCCTTTGGCCACGGTCGCGGCGTGGCCGACCACTGCGATCTCCCCGCCGGTCTCGCCCACCGTCGCGCCCGCGCCGATCACGGCGTCTTCGGCGACGATGGCGCGGCGCACCATCGCCCCGCACTGGACAACGGCGTTTGGCATGACGACCGAATCCTCCACCACCGCGCCTTCCATCACTGTGACGCCGGAAAACAGCACGCTGTGCGAAACCGATCCGTACACCTCGCAGCCCTCGGTGACCAGGCAGTTTTTCACCGTCGCGCCCGGCGCGACGTAATGCGGCGTTTCGCCGGGGTTGCGCCCGTAGATGCGCCAGTTCTTATCGTACAGGTCGATGGGCATAGGCATCTGCAGCAGATCCATATGGGCTTCCCAAAGACTGTAAACGGTGCCGACATCCTTCCAGTAGCCCTCGAAATCGTAGGCCATCATGCGCTGCTTATCCGCCATCATGTTGGGGATGATGTTCTTGCCGAAATCGTTGCTTGAGTCGGGATGCTTCGCGTCCTCGGTCAGATAGTGCAAAAGCTTGTCCCAGCGGAAGATATACACGCCCATGCTCGCCTTGTTGTTTTTTGGCTTGGCGGGTTTTTCGTCAAACTCGAAGATCACGTTCTCCGCCGTCGTATTCATGATGCCGAAGCGCGGCGCGTCCTCCCAGGGCACTTCGCGCACGGCGATGGTCGCGTCGGCTTCCTTTTCAATGTGATAATTGAGCATGGCGTTGTAGTCCATCTTGTAAATATGGTCGCCCGCCAGGATCAGCACGTGGTCGGGGCTGAACTGCCGGATGAAGGCAACGTTCTGGTAGATCGCGTTGGCGGTACCTGAGTACCACTCGCCGTGCTTGCCCTTCACGTAGGGCGGCAGCACGTATACGCCGCCGTAGGACAGGTCCAGATCCCAGGGCGAGCCGCTGCCGATGTAGGAGTTCAGCTCCAGCGGCTGGTACTGCGTCATCACGCCGACGACGTCGATGCCCGAGTTGGTGCAGTTGGACAGTGGAAAATCAATGATCCTGTACTTGCCGCCGTAGGGTATGGCGGGTTTGGCCATATCCTCGGTCAGGATTCCCAGGCGGCTTCCCTGCCCGCCGGCCAGCAGCATTGCGATGCAGCGTTTCTTCTTCATGAGGCTTTCGCTCCTTCTTGCGGGTTCCCGTCCTGCAGCACGGCGGCATCCTCCGCCGCCGGGCTTTGCGCGCCTGCGGCGGTCTCCAGTTTGTGATAATCAAAATAGCAGCAGCTAAGCGGCGGCACGCAGATGTCCGCGTGATACGGAAAGCTGTTGAAACCGCCCACTTTCAAGAGGATCTCAAAGGCGTTGTACTGGTCGCTGCCGCCGTATTCCCTGCGGTCGGTGTTGAACGCCTCGTTGAGCGTTCCGTCCACCGGCAGCCCGATGCGGTAGATGGGGTGGAACACCGGCGTGAAGTTCGCCACGCAGAGCACGGCTTTCCCCTTTGAGTCCGTGCGCAGGAAGGCGATCACGCTGTTGTCGGTATCCGATGCGGTAATCCACTGGAAACCGTCCCAGGAATCCTCCACCTCATACAGCGCCGGGGTATTCCGATAGATATGATTCAAGGCCTTCACGCACTCCTGCACCTGCGGGTGGCGGTCGTACACCAGCAAAAACCAGTCCAGCTGGTCGTCGTACTTCCACTCGATAAACTGGGCGAATTCCCCGCCCATGAACAAGAGCTTCTTGCCCGGGTGCGCCATGGTGTAGGCATATACGGCCCTAAGCCCCGCGAACTTCTGCCACAGGTCGCCGGGATTTTTATCCAGCATGCTGTGCTTGCCATGCACCACCTCGTCGTGGGAAAACGGTAGTATATAGTTCTCCGAAAACGCGTAGAACATCGAAAACGTCAGCTTGTCGTGGTGGTAGCGGCGGTGCACGGGCTCCTTTTTCAGATAGCTCAGAATATCGTTCATCCAGCCCATGTTCCACTTGAACCCAAAGCCAAGGCCGCCCAGATAGGTCGGCGCGGTCACCATAGGATAGGCGCTCGCCTCCTCTGCGATCATCATCACGCCGGTAAAATCATGGTATACGGTCTCGTTCAGGCGGCGCAGAAACCCGATGGCGTCGATGTTCTCCCGCCCGCCGTAGTCGTTTGGCAGCCACTCGCCCTGCTCCTTGCAGAAATCGTAATACAGAAGTCCGGAGACAGCGTCCACGCGCAGCCCGTCGGCGTGGAACACGTCCAGCCAGAAACAAGCGTTGGACAGGAGATAGCTGCACACCTCGCCGCGCCCGAAATCAAACAGCATCGTGCCCCACTGCGCGATCTCGCCGCGCCTTTTGTCGGGATGGTTGTACAGCGGCGTGCCGTCCAGCATGAAAAGCCCCGCCTCGTCGCGCGGGAAGTGCGCGGACACCCAGTCCAGAATCACGCCGACGCCGGCCCGGTGGCAGCGGTCGATCAGCTCCATCAGCTGCTTGGGCGTGCCGTAGCGCGAGGTGGCGGCGTAAAACCCGAGCACCTGATACCCCCAGGACATATCCAGCGGATGCTCCATCACGGGCAGCAGCTCGATATGCGTATACCCCATCTCTTTCACGTAGGGGATCAGCTCGTCCGCGAATTCCAGGTACGTCAGCAGGCTGCCGTCCTCGTGCCGCCGCCAGGAGCCGATATGTACCTCGTAGATATTCACGGGATTTTGGTAGGCGTTGAAGCTCGCCCGCTTCTTCATCCACGTGCCGTCTCTCCAGCGGTAGCCGTCCAGATCGAAAAGCCGGCTGCCCATATTGGGCCGGAGTTCGGCGTAAAACCCGTACGGGTCGGCCTTCAAGCGCCGCTTCCCGTCCGCGCCGAAAACCGCGTATTTATATACGGGAACGCCGTCCTCCGGCGCGTCCCGCATGACTTCTTCCTCGCTCAGGCGCAATTCCCAGGTGCCGTCGTGCTGCTTTTGCATGGGATGTTTGCCGTCGTCCCAGCCGTTGAAGCTGCCCGCAAGCGACACCTTCTTTGCATGTGGAGCCCACAGGCAGAAATGCCATATTCTGGTCTCGCCTTCCGTGCAGGGGTGCGCGCCCAGCATCTCATACGCGCGCCGGTTCGTGCCCTGATGAAAGGTATCGCGTACCGCTTGTGTGGGCGGGTTGTACTTCATCGGTCCTGTCCCTTCGCATTCATTCAAAGGATGACAATGAAACCGCTTGTGCCTCACTGCAAAGGGCGTATTGCGGTTTTAGCAATCCTCAATCTCCTCTGGTTTCATTGTATGATGAACCGCGAGCATTCGTCAAGTTGTTTCTTTGTGAAGTTCCCGTAAAACCGCGTGTTTTTGTCCGTAAATCCTTTCTTTACAATCCCGTAAAAAAAGGGTAAGATGATTGAAAAGCAATTCGAGGTACGCCATATGATCACCATGATTGTCAACCCCGTCTCCGGCGCGGGGCACGCCGCCGCCGTCGGGGAAAAGGCAGCCGCGATGCTCAGGAACCTGAAAGTCGAGTTCACCCTCCGCCTCACGGAAGCCGTCGGCCACGCGACCGAGCTTGCCAGGCAGGCGGTGCAGCGCGGTGACGCCACGGTCATCGCCGTGGGCGGCGACGGCACGGTGAACGAGGTCGCGGCCGGGCTGGTCGGCACGGAAACGGCGCTGGGCATCATCCCGGCGGGCAACGGCAATGATTTTGCTAAGGTGCTCGGCGTTCCGAAAAGCTGGGAAGCCGCGCTTCACTATCTGCTCAAGCACAGCCCGCGCCGCGTGGATACCGGCAAGGCGAACGACCGTTTTTTCATCAACATCAGCGGCACGGGCTTTGACGTGATGGTGCTTGAAAACATGCTCAAAGCCAAGCAGTACGTGCACGGAAAGTTGTCTTACCTATACGGTATCTTCGTCACGCTGACGCGCTTCAAATCCCCGCATATGCGCATCGAAACCGCGGAGGGCGAAACGATCGACAAGCCCTGCGCACATTTTTCCGTAGCCAACGGGCAGTATTTCGGCAGCGGGATCCACATCATGCCGCTGAGCGAGCAGGACGACGGGATGCTCGACATTCTGGTGATTGACGCGCTGTCCCGCTTCAAGATCTTCCTGAACCTGCCCTCGCTCCTGAACGGAACGATCATCAAAAAAGCTTTTTGCCACCATTACCGCACCCGGGAGTGCACGCTCTCCGCGCCGAACATGCGGCTGAACCTAGACGGAGAGATCGTGGAAGCAAGCCAGGTGACGTTCACCTGCCGGCCCGCGTCGCTGCTGGTGCACGCCGAAGCGGCGGTATCGGGCTGAGAAGGAATTTTAACGATCAACGGAGAAACCTCCTACTGTAGACCCGCCCCAGGCAGACTAACGGAGTGATGACCATGCCGAAAACGAAATTATCCAGCCGCATCAAAATCGCGTTCCTCAATATCATGCAGGCGTTCGGCTCCGCCGCGTCCCATTGGGCAACCACCGCGAAACTGCGCGTGCAGGAAATCAACCTGGAGGCGCGCCGCCACGAGATCCTGACCGAATCCAGCATGAGGGCGTTTGAGCTGTGGCACAACGGCGTAAAACTGCCCAAGGAGCTTTCCGATATGTTCCATGAGCTTTCGGGGATCGACGACCGCTTGAGCGTCCTGCGCGCGCAGAAATACGCCAAGGTGAAAGCGGAGCAAGACGAGATATCGGAAAGCGGCGAACCCCTTCCCGACGAAATCGACGCGGAAGCGCTGGTATCCCAGGCGGTTGTTCACCCTGAGGAACCAGCCAAAGAAACCAAGAAACCATCCACAGCCGTTAAAAAAGTATCCAAGCCGAAAACCAAAGAGTGATATAGGAAATGCACATCACAAAAGGCTGTCGCGCTGTACTGCGCCATGGCCTTTTGTTTTCCATTTGAACCGTAAATACTGTAATGGTATGAAGTGGGTGAAACAGTCTTGGACTATCTGTTTTCCTTGGCGCGGGAAACCGACGCGAAGGCAATATTTTCGCTCTACAAGAGCATGATCGGCACGCCCGGCTGTACCTGGAGCGACGAGTACCCTGCCTTTGCATTGATTGAGCGGGATATTCGCACGGGTTCGCTGTACATCCTCAAAGATTCCAGCGGACAGCTCGTTGCCGCTGCGGCTGCTGGCCCTGACGACGAGCTGGAAGACTTCATCTCGACTCCCAAGCATCCCTGTGAACTCGCCCGTATCGCCGTTGCCGTTCCCCATCAGAATCATGGCATCGGCTCATATCTTCTAGAGCAGGTCATCGCCGCCATCAAATCCCGCGGTTTTGACGGCATCCGCATGCTTGTCAGCGTGAACAATCCCCCTGCCCTCGCCCTGTATGACAAGCACGGCTTCGAGCGGCTGGATGTCGTGCATATGTTCGGGTTAGATTTTTACCGGTATCAGATGGCGTTTGACACAAAATAGCATGTTTAGCATTTTCAGTTAGAGGGTACATACTTGTTGTATCGGTTTTTATTGGTAACAAAGGACCGATCATACCCTCTAAGGAGTGAATATCAATGAAAGCAATTCTTGCCACACAATATGGTTCTCCCGATGTATTGCACTTGATGAACGTGGAAAAACCTACTCCAAAATCCAACGAAGTGTTGATTCACATCCGCGCTTCCTCTGTTAATTCCGCCGATCACCGCCTGATGCGCGCTACGCCTGCCTGGATTCGTATCATGGGCATGGGGCTGCTGCGCCCCAAGAAACAAATCCCCGGCGTCGACATGGCAGGCGTCGTCGAAGCCGTGGGCAGCGATGTGAAACGCTTCAAACCCGGCGACGAGGTATACGGCGACGTGCTGGAAGCGGCGACGGGCGCGTTTGCCGAGTATGTCAGCGTACCGGAGGATATCGCAATTACAATCAAGCCGAAAAACATGACGTTCGAGCAGGCTGCATCCGTGCCGGTCGCAGGCATTACCGCGCTGCAGGCGCTGCGGGACCGCGCACAGATCAAAGCAGGCGACAAGGTGCTCATCAACGGCGCGTCCGGCGGCGTAGGCACGTTTGCCGTAATGCTCGCCAAAGCCTTCGGGGCGAATGTCACCGGCGTATGCAGCACCAAAAACCTGGACCTTGTCCGCTCCATCGGCGCCGACCATGTGGTAGACTACCGTAAGCAGGACGTAACCAAACTCCATGAAAGATATAACGTAATTCTCGATATTGCCGCAAACATCAAGGCGGGCGACTATCAGCGGCTCCTGGCCCCCGGCGGGCGCGGCGTGCTGGTCGGTTTCTCCAAGATGTCGCATATGGCCGGTATCATGATGAAGGGCAAAAAACTCCTCAAACGCTACGGCCTGCACGTGAAAATGCTTGGAAATTCGCACACCAATCCCAAGGATCTGGACATTCTCCGCGAACTGATGGAAGCAGGCAAGATCACCCCCGCCATCGACAAGACCTATCCCCTGGAAAAAACCGCCGACGCCCTGCGCTACTTCGAAAACGAGCACGCAAGGGCGAAAATCGATAATGTACAATAAATTGCGCAAAAAGGAAAAGGACCGGGATGCAAGCTCTGGTAGAATGGAGTAACCACACAACATTCTGAGA
>JAFGGL010000044.1 GCA_016930575.1 Clostridiales bacterium
AAGTGGAGCGGTAGACGAGATTCGGACTCGCGACATCCACCTTGGCAAGGTGGCACTCTACCACTGAGCTACTACCGCATGCTCCACCAAAAAGAAACTGGTGCGGACGAAGAGATTTGAACTCTTACGCCTTTGAAGGCACTGGAACCTAAATCCAGCGCGTCTGCCATTCCGCCACGCCCGCAGCACATCCGCCCGATCAAACTCTACGCTTGTTTTGCGATGCGAACGTTCAAGCGAAGGACGCTTTATTTCCTGTGCAACGGGGGATATTATACAATAACAGCATATGGCTGTCAACTCAGCGATGCAAGGATTTCATCCGCGATTTCCCGGCAACAGCCCGCCCGGCGCAGACGCGCGGGCGGGCCGGTTTTCGGGGCGGCGCAGCGATACTCGCTATATCGTGCGCAGCGTTTTCTCCCATTGCTCGTACAGGGTAATGAATTCCTGTTCGTCCTGCGGGTCTTCAAAGGCGAGGTAGACGTTCTGGCGTCCGCTCATGCCGTATTCACGATCCACGGTCGAATCATAGTAGTACCAGTTCAGCCAGACGAATACCCTGTCCGGATCATCGGTCATCACGGTTTTTGACAGCAGGTCGACAAACTCGCGCAGATACTTCAGGCGCAGCGTATCGTAACGGGCGCTGCTTTCCAGGATATACGCATTGATATAGAAGCTGCTGGACCGCTGCACTACGCTTCCTTCCGAAGTTGTGTAGTTGTATATGGAGAACGAAACATCCAGATCATCATCCTGCGCGGCAAGCTGGTCGTCAAACCGTTTGATCGCATCGGCGATGATCTCAACCGGCCGGCTTTCGGCATAGCCGTTATAGGTGCGCATCAGCAGGCTGACGGTGCCGCGCAGCTTCAGCCGGATCGTATAGGTATCGCTGTAGCGGCTGCTTCCCACGTAACCTGCCGTATACAGGCCGGATATCCTTTGGTTTTCGCCCTGCGGAATAAAGCCTCCGTCCTGAGCCCTATCCGCCGATTGGTCGCGGTAATACTCCGCGCTAAGCTCGTTGTTCGCCTCGGCTTCGCCGACATACGATTCCAGCAGCGCCCATTCCTCCTCCGGCGTGAAGTCGGAATCCACCTCCAGGTACTGCACGCTGCCAAGCGGCGGGAACGCCCGGACGGCCTCGTAGAACGCCTTGTTTTTCATGCGCACCTTGTTGAGCGTGTTGACATTCTCAAACTCAATGGTCCGCCTGATCGTTCCGCCGCCGGCCAGCTTGATCGTGATGGGTTCTATCCGCTGATAGGGATTATACACATAATCATAATCGTAAAACTCATCGTCCCTTCGGATGTCCTCCACGGCGTCCCGCAGCGCCTGCGCGACCATCTCCTTTGTCTCGGTATCCGTAAAGGCGATATCCTTCACCAGATGCGTGGTGTACGACGGATTGCCGTGCATCTGATCATACCCGCGGAACGTGACCGATTCGATCGCGCTCGCCTCGGGCGTGGTGTTGAGCATCCTATCCGCGCTGGAATCGATCAGCGACGATACGCCGAGCATCGCCAGCACGGCCAGCAGGAAGAAGGGCAGGGTCTTGATTGCCTGCTTGAGCTTAGGCGAGACGATCAGCTGATATACGATGAACACGCCCAGCGCCGCCGACATCAGCACCAGCCCGTATACGGAGAACGGCTTCTGGTAGTTTCTGGTGATCGGCAGCATGACGGTGAAGGCAAGCAGCACCGCGGTGACGATCGTCCATGTCCGGTAGCCGCCGTTTTTCTGCGCCATCTCGCTGGGGCGGCGCCTGAACAGCCATATGCCGATTCCCATCATCGCAAGCGTCGGAAGCAGGGAGTAGAGTATATGCGGCACGGTGACCAAATGCCCGCCAAATACCGGGCGCAGGTACATCGCCAGAATGCCGGTGGCTACGTTGGTGGTCGGGTCCAGCCATGCGCCGAAATCCAGCCAACCGATGATCGGCACCCGTTCCGCGATGCCGCGCGCGAACAGGAACTGGAAAAACCGCGGCAGCAGCAGCACGACGCCCGTAGATGCCAGCGCCGTGACCACCGTGCCCGAAAGCGCGCAGCCGATGGCCGCCGCCGCGAACACCAGCATGGCCGCGACGAAGTAGAAAAGGATGGTCATCGGGATGTACAGCGGAACAAACGGACAGCCGCTGACAAGCAGCATGACGAGCATTTCAAGCACGTTGAGAATAATGGTCACGCCCATCCAGGTGGCCGTGGCCAGCAGCACGGACAGATACAGGTCCGTACGCTTCACAGGCAGGCTGTGGTATATGTCGCTTGCCGGCCTTGAGAACTGAAACGAGAAGCCGTACAGCGCGAAGACCACCGCCGTGAACACGTAGTACTGCAGGACGGGCGTCAGGGAGATTGCGGATACCGATTCCATAAGATAGTACTCCCCGAAACAATTCCTGCCGCCGTCCACCAGCGTGTAGATCATCGTAACGACCAACAGCGGGAGGCCGGCTGCCGCCAGCTTTCTGAGCATTTCTTTATACAGTTTCATCTTCATCTTCCCCCTTTTCAAACGCGTATCCGAGCGCTTCCATCTCGTAGACGAAAATCTCTTCCAGCGTGATGGACACCATCTCCAGAAGCAGCGGCTCCATCGCCTCGAGCTTTTTTAAGTATTCGGCCTTGCTTCCGCGCACGATCAGCGTGGATACGCTGCCAAGTTTCGTAAACGATACGATGTCCAGCCCCTCGAACTTCGACTTGTCGTATTCGTCAAGGAACGCGACCTGCATCTTGAAGATTGAAGTCTTTAGTTCGTTCACGTCGCTTTCCAGCACGATGCCGCCCTTGTACAGGAGCGCCAGCTGGTCGCAGGTGTCTTCCAGCTCCCGCAGGGAATGGCTGGTGACGATCACCGTGGCGCCGCGGTCGAACACCTCGTTGTAGAGCTTTTTCTTCACCAGGCTGCGCATCACCGGGTCCAGGCCGTCGAAGGTTTCGTCGAAGAAGTACACGCTCGCGCCCGTGGACAGCGCGTGGATGACGGCCGCCTGGCGGCGCATGCCCTTGGAGAAAGTATTCAGCGGCCGGTCCACCGGGAGGCCGAACTCCTCAGCCAGGGCGTGGAACTTCTTGTAATCGTACGTCTCGTACGCGGCGGCGTAGAGGTCGGCCATCCGCTTCATATCCGCGCGGGGCAGCGACCAGAACTCGTCGGCGATGAATACGCTGCGCTTTTTGATCTCCGTATTCTCAAATACGGGATGCTGGTTCATCGTCACGCTGCCTTCGTCCGGCTTGTACACGCCGCTGACCAGGCGCAGGAACGTGGACTTGCCCGCCCCGTTCGCGCCCACCAGGCCGTATACGCAGCTGTCGGGGATCCTGCAGCTCAGGCCGTCCAGGGCAACGACGTCGGAAAACCGTTTGGTAACGTTGTCTGCGTTAATCATGTGGATTGTCCTTTCTGAGGTTGTAATACCGTTTTCTGGCTGTGCGCATACCCCTTTTCCACGGCGGCGATCACCTGCGCCTTGCCGATGCCCGCGACGTGCATCTTCGCCGAGAGATGTTCAACGTCCGCCAGCAAAGCCTGCATGCGCTCCTGAATGAGCGCTTTGGCATCCTTGCCGATGAACCGTCCGTTTCCCGGCGCGCTTGCGGTGATTCCCGCCCGTTCCAATTCGGCGTAAGCCTTCTGCAGCGTATTGGGATTGGCCGAGAGCATCTGCGAAAGCGCGCGCACGCTTGGCAGCTGGTCCCCCGGCTTCAATACGCCCGATACGATCATCAGCTCGGTTTGCTCAATGACCTGCTCGTAGATCGGCTTTCTGCCCATACGATCAATTTGAAACATGGCGTATTCCTTTCTGACAAAGTGTATTAGTTGTTCTAGTACACCTATATCATATAGAACACCTATTGAAATGTCAAGCATAAATTTGTAACAAAAACCGCCGCGCATGGAAGTACGCGGCGGAGATGTTCGGGCGCTTGGATCTAGTCGGCCATCGCGTCCATAAACGCGTCGTAAAACTCCGGACAGCTCCAGGTCCCGCAGGCGCTCAGCATCCCGTTTTCGGCGTTCATCTGCACGGACAGCCCGTTGCTCAAGGTCAGCAGCAGGCTTTGGCTGAAGTTCGCGCTCTCGGCCGCGCCCTCGTAATGCGCGTAGGCATACAGCACGTCCATCAATGCCTGTACCGTATCCGGCTGATCGATTCTCCCGACATCCGACAGTTCCAGGGCGGCCACGCCCACGCTGCCGGTGAGCACATCCCTGAGCGTTTCGCCGCCGACGATGGCCATGCCGCCGTAGCTTGCGCGCTGGAACACGCGCAGCGTTCCCTGCACCTCGACCGCGATCAGCGCGCCGTCCATACCCTGCACGGCATAGACAGGCTGGCCGGCCGCGACGATATTGCTTACGATGCCGCCGGAACTCACGGCGGGCTCGACCGTATACTCCGTCACGCTGCCAAGCTGCCCGCCAAGCTGGCCGGAGGACGCCGTGACCGCGTCCGTCAGCATCCGGTAAGTCGCGTTGCCCACCTTCACCAGCGGGAAATCGGCGTTCTGCCCGGCCGCGAACAGGTTGTGGTAGCTTGGCGCGCCGCCGAAGGATTCGCTGATGCTCACGCTGCCCGCGGGCACGTAGGCCGAGAGCTGCACTTCCTGCGAAACGCCGTCCCCTCCCGCGGTGCGGGAGACGACGTCGAGATCCCCGTCGCCGCGCAAGAGCTGCGGCAGCATGATCAGCCCCGTGACCAGCAGGACCGCCGCGGCAGCCGACGCGATCAGCACGGGACGCCATTTGAATTTCCGTTCGGGCGTTTCTTTATTCGAATTCAGGATCTGATGGAGAAGGCGCGTATCGGCCTTCAGCCCGCCCAGATTGCGGTCTGCGATTTCTTTCAGATTTTCCAAGCGGCTCATCACGCATCATCCCCTTCCAAAAATACTTTCAATTTCGCCCGCGCGCGCGACAGGCGGCTGGATATGGTCCCCTCCGGCAGCGACAAAATGCCCGCGATCTCGCTGATGCCGAAGTTCTGGTAGTAAAACAGCATGATCACCTCGCGAAACGGCGGCGGGAGACGGTGCACGGCCGTCATCATGGCCTCTTCGTCGTCCCGCTTCTCCTGCGAGTCCTCCGCGGGTATCGTTTCAAACATCGGGCTGCCGAGTACCACGCGCTTGGCCCAGCCGCTTCGCCACAAATCACGGCAGCGGTTAAGCGCGACTTTTAAAAGCCATGCCTTCTCGTGTCCGGGCGTCAGCTGCGTGCCGCTGGTCATCAGCCGTACGAAGGTATCCTGGCAGACTTCCTCCGCCCGATACCGGTCTCCCAGGTAAAAATAACACACGCGAAGCACGTCGTCGGCGTACTGCTCGTACAGCGTTTCGGTGCTTGCCGCCGCAGGGACCTGCTCCTGCACGCCGTCCGGCGCCTGAGAACGCTCCATCATATAAACGGTTCACCTTCCCCGTTTCTTGCATTCACGAAAAGATTTACTGGGATATTGTAACATCTGCGGCTTTCGGGCGCAATGGCAGGCAGAAATCGAACGTTCCGCCTTTTATCGCCGCGGCTTTCGTGTTATGATGAAAGACAGATTTTCAGGATCGTAAGGAGGAATACGCATGCAGAGCAAGTTAAGCAGGCAGGAAGCCCTGGCGCTTCTGAAACAATACAACAAGGAGCCCTTTCACATCCGCCACGCGCTGACCGTGGAAGGCGTGATGCGCTGGTTTTCGGGCGAGCTTGGCTTCGGCGCCGACGCGGAGTACTGGGCGACGGTCGGGCTTCTGCACGATATCGATTTTGAACTCTACCCCGAACAGCACTGCCGGAAAGCCCCCGAACTGCTGCGGGAGGGCGGCGTCGGCGCCGACATGATACGCTCCGTATGCTCCCACGGCTACGGCATCTGCAGCGATGTGCCTCCGCAACATATAATAGATAAAGTACTTTTCGCAACCGACGAGCTATCCGGCCTGATCGGCGCGATGACGCTGGTGCGCCCGTCAAAAAGCGCGATGGATATCGAAGTCAAAAGCGTACGCAAGAAATTCAAGGACCTGCGTTTTGCGGCGGGCTGCTCGCGCGAGTACATCCAGCGCGGGGCGGAGATGCTGGGCTGGGAGATGGACGAGCTCTTTCAAAAAACCATCCTCGCCATGCGCTCCTGCGAGGACGGCGTCAACGAAGAGATGCGGGCGCTTGAAGCCTGACAGGATTTACGTTTAATAGGCACTTGTTCACAAACCATTCATATTCTTTGGCCGTTTGTCTGTTATAATTGAATAGAACGAAAGTCCGCGGGAGGGAATGCACGTTGGTAGAAGTTTTGGACGTCGGCAAGCTTTACGGCCGCGTGGAAGCGCTGCGAAACGTGAGCCTAACGGCGCAAAAAGGACGCGTGCTGGGTCTGCTCGGCCAAAACGGCGCGGGCAAGACCACGCTGCTGAATATCATCACGGGCTGCCTTGCGCCCACGTCCGGCAGCGTGAAAATCAATGGGAAAGATCCGCTGCTCAATCCCGCGCAGGCCAAGCGCGTTCTGGGCTACATGCCCGAACACCCGCCGCTGTACGACGAGATGACCGTAGAGGAATACCTGCGGTTCGCCTCGGAGCTTAAAAAAGTGCCCCGCGCGGACATCCCCGGACATGTGCGCGGAATCATGCGCTCCGCCGGGCTGACGGAGATGCGCTCCAGGCTGCTGTCGCACCTGAGCAAGGGCTACCGTCAGCGCGTAGGGCTGGCGCAGGCGCTGTGCGGCGATCCCGAGGTGCTGGTGCTGGACGAGCCGACCACGGGGCTCGATCCCAAGCAGATCACGGAGATCCGCGCGCTGATTCAAACCCTGAGCAACGAGCACACCATCATCTTTTCCTCGCATATCCTGCCCGAAGTCCGCCAGCTGTGCGACAGCGTTGCGATCCTGCACCGCGGCGAGCTGAAACTGGACGCCGATCTGGACAGCCTCGGCGGCGGCAGCGCGACCGTGCATTGCCGTATCCAGGGCGAAGCGAAAAAACTGTACCCCGCGCTGCAGCATATGGACGACCTGCAATCCATGCAGGCCCTTCCCTCGTCCGATCCGAACGTGATCGCGGTCTCCCTCACCTTCGGGAAAACCGCGATGCCCGAAAAACAGGTGTTCACCCTGTGCAGCGCGCTGAATGCGCCCATCCTCCGCATGACGCGCCACGAGGACGATCTGGAACAGATCTTCCTGCAGGCCATCGCCGAATAGGAGGGTTCGGATTGAAAGCCGTTTTCAAACGCGAATTCCTGAGCTTCTTCCGCACGCCGATCGGCTATGTGTTCATCGGCGTGTTTGCCGCGCTTTCGGGCGTGATCTTCTACCTGAACAACGTCGTAACGCTTTCGGGCGAGCTGCTCATTTTCCTGTCGCAGCTGACGCTGCTGCTCATGCTGCTGTCCCCGCTTTTGACCATGCGGCTTCTCAACGAGGAAACGCGCAGGCAATCCGAAAAGCTGCTGCTCTCCAGCCCCGCACCCCTGCCCTCCATCGTGCTTGGCAAGTTCCTGGCCGCCGCCGCGGTGATGATGATCGCCATCCTGCTCACCAACGTGTGCACTCTCATCATGGCGGTCTACGGCACGGTGTTCGCGGGCGAATGGTTTGTGGGCTATCTGGGCCTCATCCTGCAGGCCATGAGTTTCCTGGCGATCGACATGTTCCTGACCTGTTTTGCCCAAAGCCAGGCCTCCGCCGCGCTTTTGGCGTTTGCGGGCAACCTGGTACTGTGGATGATGGATCTGATCGCCGATGCCATCGCGGTGCCGGCCATCTCCAAATCGCTGCGCTTTCTGAGTCTGTACGACCGCTATGAGCCCTTCATCCTGGGGCAGCTAAGCTACTCCAGTATCGCGTACTTCACGACCTTCACCATCCTGTTCGTCATCGCGACCATGCGGTTGCTGGACGCGCGGCGCTTCTCGCAGGGAGGCGTGGCATGATGATGAAAATCGTTAAATTCCTCCGCAGGCCGAAGTGGCGTTTCGGCGCGTACAGCGTGCTGGTGATGTCGATTTTGATCGCAATCGGCGTCCTTACGAATATCGTGATTGACAGCCTGGAGACGGCCTACGGCTGGCGGCGGGACTATTCCTTCAACGGCTACACGGCCACCGGCGAGGAAACGCAGGCGGCGCTTGATACGCTGACCGAACCGGTCACCCTGTACCTGCTTTATTCGGGCGGCGACATGGATTCCCAGCTGTACGAGGTACTGCTGAAGTACCGGCAGCTGAACCCTCTGATCATCGTGAAGCCGATAGATTTGGTGAGAAACCCGGGCTTTGTTACGCTGTTTGAGGGAGATCTGCAGTCCTCCGTGACGGCCGACAGCGTGGTGGTCAGCTGCGAGACCACGGGGAATTACAGGATCCTGGACTACAGCGATTTCCTCACCCAGGGCTACAACATCGAAACCGGCGAGTTTGAGATCGAAGGGCTTGCCTACGAAAAAAGCGTGACCGAAGCCATCGTCTACGTATCGCAGACAGACGTGCCGATGATCGGCATTTCGCAGGGGCACGGAGAGCTGTCCACAGACACGCTTGCGACCCTGATCGAGTTTCTTAAGTCCAACAGCTACGACGTGGAAACCGTCGACCTGCTTTCGGGCGATACGCTGGACGGCATCGACCTGCTGCTGATCGCCGATCCGTACAAGGATTTCACTGCGGGCGAGATCGAAACCATGAAAGCCTTTGCCAGGAACGGCGGCAGTTTCTTCGTGATCCGCGACTATACTGATCCGCTGGATTTGACGAACTATCAATCACTGCTGCGCAGCTACGGGGTGGTGCCCCTGGCCGGCGTCGCGGTGGCGTCCGAGGAGGATGCGGGAAGCTATTACGGCGAGCGCATCTACCTGCTGCCTTATTTCAATTCCCTGGACATGACCGTCCCGCTGATTCAATCCGGCATGGACGTGCTGCTGCTGGTGGGCGCGTGCGCGTTCGAGCCGCCGGAGCAGACCGACGCGTCCCTATCCGCGGTCACGGTACTCAAATCGGGCAAGAACGCCTACCTGCGCGATCCGTCCACTGCCGACGGTTCGATCGAGTATCAGGAAGGCGACCTGCGGGGCGAACTGACGCTTGCGGTCCTCGCGGCGCGCATGCATTCCGACGGCACCGTAAGCCGGATGTTCGCCATCGGCAATTCCACCGTGTTCACCGACGAGTACATCTACCAGCGCACGTTCAACCAGCAGTTCATCATGCAGCTGATGGGCGAACTGCTGCCGCAGAAAACCGTAACGCTTAATATCATCGCCAAAACGGCGCTGCACCCGGGGCTGACCGTGCAAAGCGCGGCACCCGCCATCGCGCTGCTTGCGGCGCTGCCCGCGCTGATCTTGCTGCTGGCGCTGTACGTGCTGCTGCCGCGCAGGAATCGCTAATACTTATTCCGATTTTTACAGGCATATGGATTATGGGTATTTGTTCACAGTCGAGGAGAGGAAACGCAGGTGTAGCCGGAAGCTACATCAAGATTCCACGACGATGAATGCGGGCAAAAGACGAAGCAAGACAATGACGGTAAAGGTTGGAATGAGTATTACCAAAAGGAGGATTCCGGGGATTGAGCCGGTCCGAAAGAAAGGGATCCCGCCGCTTGCTTCCGCTGCTGTCGCTAGCCTTTGTGCTTCTTCTGGCCGCGGCCTTTGTGTTTTTGTTGCCTCTGATCAAGGAGACGTTCCCGCCGGACGACAGTGCAGCCTACGTCTACACACCCAGCTACCGGACCCTTGCCGGGTTTGACGAAAGCGCGCTGGACATCATCACCGTGACCCATGCGGGCGGCGAAAGCTATACGCTTGTGTACCAGGACGGAATCCTGTCGCTGATGACGGACACGGGCAGCCTGGAACCCATCAGCGCAGCCATTTCCGACAGCTTTATCAAATACGCGACCACAATCTACGTAGAGGATACCCTTGCCAGGGATGAAAGCGAAGTAGCGGATCAGCTCTCCGCCATGGGGCTTGCGCCGCCGCAGATCAAGGCAACCGCCGTGTTCACAGACGGAAGCGAAATCACCGTCAGGCTTGGAGACAGCCTGTTTGATACCACCTACCACTATTACCAATGGTCGGGGGACGACGGCGTATACCTGTGCAACGCGGGCGTGTACGAGACCTTCGCATACACCGCCGATATGCTGCGCACGGTCGTGCAGCCGCCCATCAGCGCCTCGCTCGTGGAGCGCGTCAGCATACGGCATGGGGACGGCGAACCCATCGTATGCGGCTTTGAAACGGACGGAACGGGCACGCTGGAAAGCCCGTTTATCTACCCGATGGACGCGGAAGCCGTCCAAGCCCTGATCACAGCCATATCTAACTTCCGCCTCGGCGCGCGGCTTTTGCCCCTCACAGACGAGACCCTTGCCCTGTACGGCCTGGACGCGCCGCAGGCCGTGATCAGGATCGACCAGCGCGAGGGGCTGTATTCGGACGTCACATCAGGCGGCGCTTTTATTAGCTACACAATGGAGCCCTCCGCCATCACGCTGACGCTCGGGGACGCGGACGGCGAGTTTTTCCGTTTCTGCGGGTATGAGGGCACCTGCTACCGCGTATCCAGCTTTCTAGTCTCCGCGTTTATCAAAGCGGACGCGAAGAACTACGCCGCGCTGAACCCCGCCGACATGGGCGACGTGACCATACTGGGCATCACCGTGCGGACGGGAAACGGGGCGCTCGAGCTGCGCGCCTCGTATACCGAAAATGTGTTGCCAAACAACGAGCTGGAGACCGACGAGGACGGGAATATCGTCTATACCGCGGAGGTCAGCTGCAACGGCGAGCCTATCGCCGCCGCCGCTTTTGACGCGCTGGCCGATAGGCTGAAACAGTTGATCGTATCCGGCAGGCTTGACGGCGCGGCCGCGCCGGACGGCACGCCGCGCTGGCAGCTTATTTTGACCACGGCGCAGGGCAAGACCCGCACGCTTGCCGCGTACCCGATGGACAGCTTCCAGGACATCCTGACGGTGGACGGCGTTGCGCTGCACTACATCAGCAACGAAGCGCTGGATATCGCCCTTGGCGAATTCGCAGCGCTTTTGAAGCAAACGGATATTTCGTAGATTTTTATTCGGCTTTGCTCGTGATAAAGGCGATGATCGCATCGGTGGCGCTCTCAGGCGTAAAGCCCGTGGTGTCGAACATCAGCTGGTAGTTGGAGCGGTGCCCCCAATTGCCGTCCGCAAAGAAATTGTAATACCCCTGGCGCTGCTTGTCGCGCTTGTGCACCAACTCTTTCGCCTCGCCCCTGTCGATATTCTGCTTTTTCATCGTGCGCTCGATCCGCGCCGCCAGGTCCGCATACAGAAAAATGCTTACGAGGTTTGGCTGCTCCTTGAGCACATAGTCGGCGCAGCGCCCGACGATGACGCACGGGCCTTTGGACGCGACCTCCGTGATGGCCTTGAACTGCGCCATGAATATGCGGTGGTTCAGCGGCATCTCGCCCGCCAAGTTCGGCTGGGCTACGTCGCTTACTCCCCTGACAAGCGAAAACAGATAGCTTGGCACCGGTTTCTCGTCGTGATTTTGGATCAGTTCCTCGCAGATCCCGCTTTCCTGCGCGGCAAGAGACAGGATCTCCTTGTCGTAAAAGGAAACCCCGAGTTTTCCCGCGAGCGCCTTGCCGATATCGCTTCCGCCGCTGCCATACTCGCGCCCGATCGTAATAATCGCTTTGCCGGCATCCATGGCTGTCACATCCTCTGTCGGTTATGAGATTATCTGTACGGAATGTACAGGCATTATACAATATAGGCCGCTGAAAAGCAAGTAATCCCGCTATTCACGACGTTTAGGGTGTGTTTTTTGGGGTGATTACAGAAAAATCCGCCGCCAAAGCTTCACTGTACGGCGGGCGGAGTATCCCCCGCTCGGTAATGATGGCCGTCACCAATGCGTTCGGGGTGACGTCAAACGCCGGGTTGTACACCTGCACGCCCTCGGGCGCCATGGGTTTTTGATACCAAAGCGTCGTCACCTCCTCCGCCGCGCGCTGCTCGATCGGGATATCCTCGCCGGTCTCGATGCTCATGTCGATGGTGGAGCTCGGCCCAAGCACATAAAACGGAATGCCGTAGTGCTTCGCCAGGATCGCCAGCGCCGAGGTGCCGATCTTGTTGCACACATCGCCGTTTTTCGCCACGCGATCGCAGCCCACGAGCACGGCCTGCACCCAGCCGTTCTTCATCACCTGGGAAGCCATGTTGTCGCAGATGACGGTGACGTCCATGCCGCCTGCCATCAGCTCGAAGGCGGTCAGGCGCGCGCCCTGCAAAAGCGGGCGCGTTTCATCGGCGTAGACCCTGAAGTTCATGCCACGTTCCCGCCCCAGATGGACGGGCGACAGCGCCGTGCCGTATTTGGACGTCGCAAGCTGCCCCGCGTTGCAGTGCGTGAGGATGCCGTCGCCGTCTTTGAGCAAGCGCAGCCCGTGTTCACCGATCCTGCGGCACATAAGGATATCTTCTTCGTATATCGCCATGCATTCTTCGTGCAGCAGCTTAATGATACGCGCGACAGGTTTATCTTGATACCTGTGCGCGGCTTTTTCCATGCGGTTTAATGCCCAGGACAGGTTGACCGCCGTGGGGCGCGCGGTATTCAAGCTGTCCTTCGCGGCTTTCAGCTCGGCGGCAAAGGCTTCAAAGGTCCGTGCTTCAGAGTGCTTGACGGCCAGATACAGCCCGAACGCGGCCGCGACACCGATAGCCGGCGCGCCGCGTACCTGCAGGGTGCGGATGGCGTTTCGGATATCGGGCAGTTCCTTCAGGCGCAGGATTTCAGCTTCATTGGGCAGCTTGGTCTGGTCGACGATGACCAGCGCGCTGTCCTCATCGTTCAGCGCGACGGTTTCAAAGGGCAGGATATCCTTCATAGCGCTTTCTCCCCCGTCACTTGCCGTCTTTCGGGCCGCCGGCGTCTTCCGCGCCCTGCGGGAACGGGCCCGCGTGAAAGCCGAGAGTTTGCCGTATCGCTTTTAGTTCGTCGATCTGCTTCCGGCTCAGGCGGCTTGCTTTGCCCATCATATAGCAGGCGTTATAGGTGATCTGCGCGCAATGCTCCACGGCCTCCAGCCGGTGCCAGGCCTCTTCCAGCGAGCGCCCCCAGGTGACCGGCCCGTGGTTTTGCAGCAGCACCGCGCAGTGGCTTTTGACATAGGGCGCGACCGCATCGGGCACGCCCTGTGAACCGGGCGTCTCATACGGCACGCAGGGAACGGAGCCCAGGAGCACCATCGCCTCGGGGTAGATCGGCTCGTCCAGCCCGACGCCCGCCACGGCGAACGACGTGCTCATCAGCGGGTGCGCGTGGCATACGCCCGTCACTTCGGGATTCTCCTGATAGATGCGCAGGTGCATCCGGATCTCGCTGGACGGCGCAAGTTTCCCCCGCGACAGCACGGTGCCGTCCAGCTTCATACGGACCATGTCCTTAGCCTTCATGAAACCCTTGGACACGCCCGTCGGCGTCGCCCAGATCTCGTCCGGACGCACGCGCGCGCTCAGATTGCCGTCGTTGGACGCCACGTACCCCTGCGCATACATCCGCTTGCCGATTGTAACGAGCGCACGCCTTGCTTGTCGGTCTATTCTTCGCATGGTCTTCCCTTTCCGTTCGTTCGTCGCTTTACCTGCCCCGCTATCTGCCGTCATTATACCATTAAGGCGAGGTTTTTGGATATTCCGTTGGCGAATCCACCTTCTTTTGCTATAATGGGAATATGCCCGATACGGGCAGGAAAAGAGGTCTGTGACGCTTGCGTTTGAACTTTCGCGACGTGACACTGGAAGATAAACAATGGATCGAACCGCTGCTCAAACTGGGCGCGAGAGCTTCGCTGGAATACAACTTCACCACCACATTCGTATGGCGCTTCAGCTTCAAACATCAAATCGCACGCATGGACGATTACTTTCTCCTGCGTGTGGATGCGAAGGCGCCCGTATATTTGTTCCCCGCAGGGCAAGGCCCGCTTATGCCCGTGATCCGCGCACTGGCAGCGGACGCGGAGCAGCTTGGCGTTCCGTTTGTATTGAGCGGCGTGTCGGCTGGCGCGAAGACCGAGCTGGAGACCCTGTTCCCCGGCAAATTCACCTTCGAAATCGACCGCGACAACGCGGATTATATGTACGAAACGCAGGCGCTGGCTGCGCTCAGGGGTAAAAAGCTGAGCGGGAAACGCAACCATATCAACCGTTTTATGGAAAATCATCGCGATTGGCGGTATGAAACGCTTTCCAGGGATAATTTCGACGACGTCAGACGGATGAACACCCTCTGGTGCATGCAAAACGGCTGCGCAGAGGACCTTGCGATCAGCGAGGAATACTGCGCGGTGGAATCGGCCATCCGCCACTACGGCGAACTGGGGCTTTCCGGCGGTCTGATCCGCACCGGCGGCAGGGTGGTCGCCTTTTCCATCGGCGACCCGCTGAATGATGA
The DNA here is from genome assembly GCA_016930575.1 of Clostridiales bacterium. Lineage (GTDB taxonomy): Bacteria > Bacillota > Clostridia > Christensenellales > Aristaeellaceae > CAXXOK01. The sequence goes on from JAFGGL010000044.1 coordinate 14,487, forward strand.
CACCTTTCTGGTGCATTTTGAAAAGGCATTCCCCGACGTGCAGGGCGCGTACCAGATGATCAACCAACAGTTCGTGCAGCACACCTGCATGGCGTACAGGTATGTGGACCGGGAAGAGGATGCCGGAGTGCCGGGCCTGCGCCGCGCCAAGCTTTCGTACTATCCCGTGATGCTGGCGGAGAAATACTTATCCACGCTGAAGGAGCCGCTGTAAACCATGATCCGTTTTTCGCAGACGCGCGATTATCCGCAGCTTAAGGCGCTTTTTATGAACGCCTTCGGCGACCCCAAAGCGGTCGTGGACGCGTTTTTTTCACAAAGACATAAAGATGAAAACATGCTGGTGGATATGCGGGACGACAAGGTCTCGGGCATGCTGTCCATGCTGCCGGTGACGCTTTGCGCAGGCGGCGGGCAAAGCTACAAAGCCCGCTATATTTACGCCGTGGCGACCCGCGAAGACTGCCGCAGGCAGGGCTTCGGCACCGCACTGCTGGATGCCGCTCACGCGCATATGAAAAACCTCGGAGAAGCCGCCGCCGTGTTGGTGCCGGCTGCCCCGGACCTGTTCGCTTTTTATGAAAAGCGAGGGTACAAAACCGTCTTTTCGCTGGACGTCCTGACCGTCGGCACCGAAAGCCTGCCGCCCTTCCCCTATCAGGGGAAGTACGGTAGCTGCTCCGCACGGGAATATGCCCGCCTGCGGGATAATGCGTTTGAAGCCAGCGGCCTGTACGTCCGCTGGGATGAATCCGCCGTGGCTTACGCCGTGCAGACCTTTGCAAAGCCCTGCGGCGTGACCGCGCTTTCCTGGGACGGCGGCCATGGCTGCGCCGCCTGGGAAACCGATGGGGACGGCATCCTGGTTAAAGAACTCGCCCTGCCGGACGGCGGCGTACTCACCGCGCTTTCGGTGCTGCACAGGATGCTGGACGCAAAGCAATACACGGTACGCCTCGCGCTGGGCGCGTTCCCCGGCGCAGAAAATAGACCATTCGGGATGATACGCTGGCTGATTCCCAAACCTCCGCTTTCCGGCAAGCCTCCGTATCTGTCGCTGGCGATGGATTGACCGCCATCGTATGGAAAACAGCATGATACTTTTGATATACACAAAATAAACATATCGTTTTCACATTCTCTTGTTACAATGATTACCAAAATATGATATAATCGCGGATATAAACGGCTCAGCCCTATATCACTGTACGCCTACGGAGTCAGTATGAGAAAGAACTTGTCTGCCCTCTGCCTCTCGGTCCTGTTGCTTATCCTGTGCGTTGTCCCCGCTTCCGCGTCCGGACTGCCTTTCGTGAAGCCCAATCAGGATATCGTCGTCCCGCTCGCCTACGAAGCCCTGCAATTCTGGGAACGGGAACTTGACGACCCGTACCTGGTCGCCCCGCCTCCGCTGGAACAGGGCGTTCCCATCCTCACGGTGGTCGCGGCGGACGTCGGCGCGAAAGACTGCATCATTCTACAGTGCGACGGCGAAGCCATACTGCTCGACTGCGGGGATACCGGCGCGCACAATATCGTGGAGCGCGTCATCCGGCAGATGGGTATCGAGCGCTTCGACGCCGCGATCAACACCCACCCGCACGATGACCACCTCAGCGCTTATCCCTTTGTCCTTTCCCTGTTTCCGGCGGATACGATGTACGTGTGCTTCCCGGAAGACACCGACTGCTATAGCAAGTACCTTTCCAGAGAAATGGCGGCGCTCGGCATCCCCGTGGTGCAGCTGGACATCGACCAGCCGATGCGGCTTGGCGCTGCCACGTTGTATTTCAGGCGGTTTACCAAGAGCACCGACATCAACCCGCGATCCTTGATCGTTCAGGCGGTGCTTGGCGAGCGCACGATTTTGCTCACGGCTGACGCGAACAGCAGCGCGTTTGACAATTTGGTCCAATCCTTGGGGCCGGACGCCTTCCAGGGCGATATCCTCAAAGCGCCGCATCACGGATGCGAAGAACTGGCGGGCGGCCTGATCCGTTCGGCGCAGATGCAGGCGATCTTTGCCACAGGCTATCCGTGGGGCGATGCCGGGAAGGACTTCCGGGGTCAACTCGTGCGGATCCAGTTTGAAGCGGTGTATACCGTGCTCGGTTCCGTCGTGATGAAAACGGACGGCAGCAAATGGATTATCGCCCAGCTTCCCAGAGAGATACCGTAAACAAATAAAACATACCAAACCCTGTCCTGTGATTATTTACAGAACGGGGGTTTTATGGTGGCTTGTACCAGTTTTGAAGAAGTAACGACGGTAATTGGAATGAGTATCTATCCAGTGACTGCCGGTTTCAATAACCCGGACTTTTGCTGAACGGCCTGACTGCCGGCGGCATAAATAATATACCTTGCGATTATTTTTTTGCTATGTTAATATATCTAATAGATACATAGCTACTTGATATGGGGGGATTTTGATTAACACGAACGGATATGCGCTTTTGTGTCTTTTATCGCTCAAACCGATGAACGGATATCTGATGAAGCAATGGGTGGATAAGCTGCTTGTTCATTATTGGAAAACCAGCTATGGCCAAATATACCCTACGATGAAAAAGTTTATGAAAGACGGGCTTGTTACATTGGAAAATGTACAAAACGATTATGGACTGCACAGTAAATATTATCATATAACCGAAAAAGGGCTGGACGTATTGAAGGCATGGTTGCTTGAGGATACTCTGGATTTTAACCAGAGAGATGAAGCGTTGCTGAAATATAAATTCAGCTTTCTTTTGCCAATCAACGACGTTGTTTCAAAAGCTGAAAGAAGCCTGCAGCATATGGAGAGCGTACTTGCGGGATACAGCGACGATATCGTGCGTATGCAAAAGACCGCCGACCCTACAAGAGAACAGTTGATGACATATCTGGCAACTAAAAAAGGCGTATACCTCAACGAAGCCCACATAAAGTGGACAAAAGAATGTATACAGGCGCTGAAGGACTTTGACGACGGAAAGGAATAAAACGATGAAAACAGCGAAAAGAATCCTATGTGTTATATCGGTCAGTATCGTATTGCTGCTGCTGGCGACCAGCGCGAACGCGAATGAACCGTTGGAAACGGCGATAGACAAAATACTGGATGATAGATTAACGGCGATTGAAACGAAAGATTATGATTTATATATGAGCGCTATCGGCACCAATAACCAGTTCTTCTACAATGAGCAGGAGCGCTGGTTTATGAACATGATCGAGGAGCGCATCGGCGATGTTTCATTTGAAGTCGTATCCATTGATATGATCGACGAAAACACCGGTGTTGTAACGATTAGACAAAAACATAATATGAAAGGCAGTTTTGATTTCACCTATCCTTTGGAATTTATATTTGAAAACGGCCGGTGGATGGACTATGGCTATCACTTTCTAGTGTATGAAACCGACAGGTTTTTGGTGAAATACATAAAAGATGAAAAAAGGCTGGATGAGTTTGTACAAATGCTCAACGACGCGTTTGATACACTAGATAAACTGTATGCGCTAAAGCCGATAGATGATTATGAAATGAAGCTGTTCTCCGATCAGGAAATGCTTCGGCAAAGATCCATACCCGCAGGCTTATGGTTATTTACCGGATGGTCGGAACCGGATGAATCGCTGAAAATATACACCGGGCATAATCTCGGTTACGATCAATATGCGGGCGTAGTACAGCATGAGTTGGTGCATCATATCACCATCCGTATCTGCAATAACAACCTTCCGCTGTGGCTGCTGGAGGGAATAGCGATGTATGACGGTTCGGCTTATTATGGCATCGATTCCTCCACGATACTTTCCGATATCTCTAAAAAAAATGTTTCGCTCAAAATAGACTATCTGGAACAGCATGATTTGTATAGCGATCTCAGCAGACAGGAGATATTCAATTTCTATAATACCAGCTATATGTATGTCCGGTATATCGCTGAAACATATGGCCGGGACGCCTTGATGGACTTATTCTATGAAGCGGGCAAAAAACCGTTCCACGACAGCACTTTGAATGCTGATTTTGAAAAGGAAAACCAAGATACCGCCGCGGAAGTGTTATTTTCGGTATTGGGAGTATCAAAAGAAAAATTAAGCAGCGCGTATTTGCTGTGGCTGATCAAATTGTCGGATGAAAAGCTAAGGGATATTCCCGACAAAAGCGATGAAGAAACCAATATGTCGGCTATGATCCTCATAGGCAACGAATTCGGAAATACGTATTTCGATATGAAAAAGGAGCTTGAAACGCTGGGATTTTCCGTTACTACCGTTGGCGTAGGCGGTAGAGACCTGTACAGTTCATGCCCCAACCACGAAAAACAGCTGGTGACCGCCGATATGGATATTACCGAAATCACAAATGAAAACGTCAACGACTATTCATTGGTGTTTATTCCCGCCGGCAAGCATTTCAGGTCTTTGCCATATTCTAAAGATGTGGTTCGTGTGTTGAATTTATGCAAAGAAAACCAGTTGTATATTTCCTCCGTATGCGCCGGCAATATTGTTCTGGCGAGTGTAGACGGTCTTATAGAAGGTCATAAGATTGCCGCCAGTTCGGCAACGAGAGACGCGATCGCAAAAGCGGGCGGCATATGCAGCTATGCATCCGTTGCGGTTGACGGCTGCTTCGTTACAGGCGGCACAGGCGGCGGCAAAACCGGCAGCAGCCATAGCGGCGCTCCCACCAAAAAGCTGGCCGAAACGCTCAAATCGCTTATCGCTCCCGACTAAATATCCTGCCGGCGTACTTTATGAAAATGTTCAAGATGATTATAAAAATAATGTATTTTCTATAACAAAAAGTATCACCTCAATATTGGTCGGTATCGCAATTGAGGAAGGATACTTCTCCGGCGTTCATCAAAGCATAGAGGAATTTTTAGATGCTGATGACTACAGTTTGTCAAAGGAACAAGCGAAAATATGTATTATTGAAATAAATTGACATGCGTGATATCTTTATATTAAGTTGAATTAGATTTTCTCATGTATAGGATCGCTTCATATTTAGTGCGAATGTACACAAGAAAATTCTGAGCGGAATGCACAAACAAATACTTCATAACAGTTACAAACATCAACGAGAATAAACATCGACACCTATCGCGCGTTTACTCAATAACACTGAAAAGAGGTAATTATTGTGCGGAGAGTTTATATGGCAATCATGACATGCCTTTTGGTGGGATTATGCTTTCAGGGTGTTTTGCATAACACAGCAATCGCAGAGGATGATGTGGTCGGGGTGTTCCCGAAGAAGGATTATTGGTTTCAGGCATCACCGTCCGTAGTGTGGTTCGGAGATAAAACATCCACTACGACGATTGAAGTTCACTTTCCCACACGCAAGGATATAGCACGGGTATGGATGACGCGTCTGGGCACCACGGAGTCTGAAGGAAGATTAGAACTGTTTGATGATGGAACATACGGCGATACAAAGGCCGGTGATTTTATCTTTACCCGTTCTGACATTATTCCCTATGCCAACATCAGTTGGTTTGTGGACGGCAAGGCCGACTGGCTTGGCTTTCTGCGCGTTGAGCTGAAGGATGGAACCTACCTGGGCTGTAACGCGGGCTTGCGGGTAGGGATGGTACAGCTCCAATACAAGAATGCATTCCCTGTGACTGATTTTGGCAACGGGCTATCCGCAACCCCCTATGCGTTCTTCATCGAGGACAGCAAAAATGAAGTAATCAATGATTATCCTGTTGCCGACGTCTATTGCGGCACGAAGAACTATACGGCTTATAAAAAGCTATACAGTGTTTTTCCGGATGTGTTTGATTTTGTCACTCTTATGCCGGGAATGCAGCTCTTCCAACCCAAGAATTTTGGAGAAAATGTGCCATACTGTGTAACAGCGTCCAACAGGGTTAAAAACATCGGACTGCCGATTGTGGACAATACCAAAGAATTCGGATCCCAGGGAAGGCTGATCGCTGCAATCTATACATCCTTTGGCACCATCGATATCAATGACCATGAGATCGGTCATGCGTGGATGGCGGCTGCCGGTAAGAAACTGGGGCTCATTCAGGAGAAAAATATCAGTCTGGGACACTGGAACGAGATGACGGACATTGCCGGGCAGATGGCGTACTACTATTTCGATGATTCCGGAGTTGTCGGTCATTTTGCGTATAATGGGGATGAAACATGGCACTTTATCTCCAACTTTGAGGTTGAGCCTTACTCTCCCCTGGAACTGTACTGCATGGGTTTGATCCCCTCCTCGGAGATTCCGGACATTCATATTTTAAAGAATCCTGACATGACCGACCTGAATCGCATTACCGTACAATCCTACAAGACCGTTACGGCAGCAGAACTGGTGAAAAGTATGGGCGGCGAACGCATTCCGTCTTGGGAGGAATCGCAAAAAGACTTCAACATGGCATTTATCGTAACGCAGGATGTTCCCTATAACGATGCGGCATATGCCTATTTTTCACTGTTTGGCAAAGTGATCATGGACCAGCCCGAACCCAGATGGACATCCTCCTATGCACCGTTCTTTTGGGCAACAGGCCAGCGTGCAACTATAAACACACTCCTTTGTGGATATGGCGTGCTCAATGGAGATGAATAATCAAAACCAACTGTGCATTTCTATGTCTCAGATGATGTGAATGAGTGGATACAGGAAATATGTCCTTCCCGTGAATGGAGAACTCTACCAAGCTCCGCACTAATACGCATATTCGCCCATCCGCTCCGCACCTCGCGTGCAAACATTTATTCCCATTAAGACATAAACGAAATGAATATGCAATAAACCTCATCATTCAGAGCAAAACTGAATTTAAAATTTCACATTTTGGTTGCCACCCTGTCCCTTACTGTCCTGTTGATTGTGAGAGGTTTTGTTGCCATTGATTTTCAGGCAATGGTTTATTGTACTCCTAAACGGTACTCAGGCTATCGTTTTAGAATATAGCTTTTTGGGTGCATTTTGGATAAATTTGTGAGAAGAAAAGCATGATCAATGTAAATTGACCCATTATACCGTCCAGAACCAACTATAGCTTCAAACCGCTTATCGCTACAAACCCTTATATATCAATACTTCCCGCGTTTCTGCACACAAAACAAATCACCTACGCAGTGTATTACTTCGCAGGTGATTATATGGTGGTCTGTACTGGACTCGAACCAGTGACCCCATCGATGTGAACGATGTGCTCTACCAACT
>JAFGGL010000045.1 GCA_016930575.1 Clostridiales bacterium
AGCACCTTGTCTCAAGAAACTACGACAAGATATCCTAGTGCTCTCAACAGGCTAATACGGAACTTCTTTCTTCTGATCAACGCTATGGAGGAATTATGAAGATCATCCTACTCGGCCCTCCGGGCGCCGGCAAAGGCACGCAGGCGCAGCTCATCACCGAGCGGTTCAAGCTTGCGCATATCTCCACGGGGGAGATGCTGCGCACCGCCATCCGCAACAAGACGGAAACGGGCTTGAAGGCCGAAAGCTTTATGGATAAGGGCCAGCTTGTTCCCGACGACGTGGTCATCGCGCTCGTGCAGGAACGCCTGCAAGAGCCGGACTGTGAAAACGGCTATATCCTGGACGGCTTTCCCCGCACCGTAGCGCAGGCCGAGGCGCTGGATACGATCACCGAGATCGACGCCGTGATCGACATCAACCTACCGGATGATTTTCTGGTGGAACGCCTGTCCGGCCGCAGGGTGTGCCCCGTTTGCGAGCGCTCCTACCATGTGGAGCTATTAAACGGCGCGACCACCTGCCCGGACGACGGCGCCGTGCTGGTGCAGCGCGAGGACGACGAGCCCAAAACGATCAAAAGCCGCCTGAAGGTGTATTACCAGAAGACCGCGCCGCTGATCGCCTACTACAAAGCCAAAGGCATCGTGCACGCCGTGGACGGCACGCAGTACTACAAGGTCCTCGGCGAGAACATCGCCGATGAGCTGAAGGCAGTGCAGTGATTTACCTAAAAAGCGCCGCGCAGATCGCAGCCATGCGAAAAGCGGGCGCGCTGCTCTACGACGTGCTTATAAAGGTGCGGCATGCGGTGAAGCCCGGCATGTCCACCGGGGAACTGGACGGGATCGCCGAGAAGCTGATCCGCGATAAAGGCGCAATTCCGTCGTTTCTCGGTTACCGCGGCTTTCCGGCCACGCTGTGCACGTCGCTCAACGAACAGGTGGTGCACGGCATCCCGAGCGATACCGTCGTCCTGCGCGAGGGGGATATCCTCTCGGTGGACTGCGGGCTGATCCTTAATGGCTGGCAGTCCGACAGCGCGTTCACCGTGGGAGTAGGCAACATCTCCCCGGAAAAGCAGGCGCTAATCGACGTGACGGAAGAATGCTTCTTCCTGGGCGCGCGCCGGGCAGTAAACGGCGGTCGGCTGCAGGATATCAGCCACGCGGTGCAGACGCATGCCGAGAGCCACGGCTACGGCATCGTCCGCGAGCTGGTGGGGCACGGGATCGGGCGCGATATGCACGAGGAACCCAGCGTCCCCAACTTCGGCAGGGCGGGGCAGGGCGTACGGCTACGCGAGGGCATGACCATAGCCGTCGAGCCGATGATCGCCATGCGCGATCCCGCCGTGACGGAGCTTTCCGACGGCTGGACGGTCGTCACCATCGATAAAAGCCCCTGCGCGCACTACGAACACACCCTCTGTATCAACGACCGCGGCCTGCCCGAACTGCTCAGCTACCCGGGATACGTATTCACGGAGGAGGAGCGCAAGTGAAACCCGAAGTGCATCAACTGGGGCGCGTGGTGCTCTCCAAGCAGGGGCACGACAAGGGAAAGGCGTTCCTGGTGGTCGGACTTTTGGATGAGAAGCACGTCCTGATTGCCGACGGCGGCAGCCGCAAGCTGTGTAAGCCCAAGAAGAAACAGGCGAAGCATCTCACCCCCAAGCCCTGGGTAGCCACGGAAATACTCGCATCCATCCGCGACCGGGCCCAGACCGCCGACAGCGACATCCGCAAAGCTCTCCGTACTTATCTGAATATAAGCACTCGCCCACAAGACAAGGAGGATCACACATTTGTCTAAAAGCGACGTCATCGAAATGGAAGGCACGGTCGTAGAAGCGCTTCCCAACGCAATGTTCCAGGTGGAGCTGGCGGGCGGCCATAAAATCCTGGCCCATATCTCGGGCAAGATGCGCATGAACTTCATCCGCATCTACCCCGGCGATAAGGTGACCATCGAATTATCCCCTTACGACCTGACCCGCGGCCGCATCACCTGGCGATCCAAGGGCTGACGTTCAGCCGTTGCCGGAATGCGCCGGATTCATATGATTTGGAGGTTATTGTCATGAAAGTACGTCCCTCGGTGAAACCGATCTGTGAGAAGTGCAAGATCATCAAGCGCAAAGGCCGCGTGATGGTGATATGCGAGAATCCCCGCCACAAGCAAAAACAAGGCTGACCATCCTGCTGAAAAACGCAATCTGCGTTGTCAGCGTTTTGCGGCCTCGCCCTTCGCAATTTGTTTGCGCGAGGCTACGCGCTTCATTCGCTTCGCGAATTTCGGGCGCTAGTCGGGCGGTTGCCCTCCCTATTCGGGACGGCTCGGACATTACTTACAAACGAGTAAGCTCAGTCCTCACCACCCTTGTTTCCTAGCATCTTACGCTTATTAGGCAGGATGGTTGTGTCCTGCAAACAACTTTTTTTGTATAAAATACCGTGCATCGGCACGGTGTTTTGGCGGATAAACGCGCTTGCCGTTATCCTAATAAAGCCACGATCAGTTTCCAGCCTGAACCGGCGGCGATCAGGACGGCGGAAGCCGCGTGCGCGATCCGCAGAAGCGCGGGGACTTCCTGTTTTCCGCTCATGATTCCGCCGGTCGCCAGCAGCGCGATCAACGAGACGACGAACACGGCGGCAAGCGCGATGTCGCCGGCCGCCATGCCGCCTTTGCGCGTCTCGCCGACGAAATAGATCACGCACAGTACGGCGAACCCGATGCTGGAAAGCTTGTGCACGGTCTGCAAAGCCGTATTGTAGGGGGCGCCTGCGATCCCCATCCAGATTCCCAGGCCGACGGATACGATGAGCAGGATGAGCGCTGCGATAACCATGGTTTTCATCTTCTTTCTTTCTCCTTGGGGATTGTTGTTCCTTTTTGTATCATGTCTTTCAGTATGACAGACGGGCGGGGATACCGTTATCGGACCGTGTTCAGAAATTCCCGCCTTCGTTCTCTTCGGGGTCGAGCAGCCGGGCAAAAAAAGCGATGTGCTTTCGGATGCGCTCGTTGATTTCGGTCATGTCTTCGTTCCACAGCTCCAGCAGCAGGTACTCGTCCAGCATGCCCTTGAGCGCATAGTAGTACTCCGCGGTGACCGTCTCCGTATCGCACTGCCGGATCGCGCCCTGCTCCATCAGCCCGCGCAGTATCCTCTCGGTATAGTCCTTGCGCAGATGATAGACGTTCCTTTTCGCCACGGCGGCCGCCGCCTTGTTCACGTAGGATTCGGTCAGCACGATCTGCAGCGCGGTGAAGAACAGCAGGTTGGACGTCGCCGCCGTGAAGCGGTTCATGTTCCCGATCAGGAACGCTTTCACGTCGCCCAGCGAGATCCAGTGTTCGATCTCGTCGTCGGTCATGATCGCCTGGCCGGTCGTCGCGTCGAAGAAGGCGATGATGGCTTCAAACAGGCTGTCTTTGCTACGGTAGTGGTTATAGAAGGAACTTTCCTTGATATTCACGGAGCCGCACAGCTCGCGGATGCCGACGTTGGCGTAGCCTTTGTCGGCAAACAGGCGCAGGCCCGCGTAAAAAAGCTTGTCCCTGGTCGACGCCGCCTGTTCGATCAAACGGTCGAATTCAGCTTCCCTACCCATACGATCACCTCAATAACTAACGTTCGTTAGTATTATAGACAAGGAACGCCTCTTTGTCAAGAATAAATTGAAAATAATCTGTAAAACCATTGCGGACACAATATATAGGCGTATTTTACGGACGATCTACAAGAAAATAAAAAAACCTGCGGAGCGGGAAATGAAAGTTACAATATACCGTTGTCACAAAAACATTTTTATGTTATAATTCCAAAGTTAGACTATCGTTTGATTTGCGGGCGGCTGCGCGTACGGGAAACCGGATGCGACCGCAGGCCAAAAACGGGTCTGACAACGTTGACAAAGCGTGTATGAACGGCGTCTGCCGTCCCGATGCGCGCGGGGTCTTGGGCGGCGATGGACCGCCAAAGACAAGAGACCCTCAGCCCCGATGAGCGGCCCGCAGGGCGGCTTACAGCAGGCGGGCAGACCAATGCGTGAAGAAACCCGGAACGCCTTAAGGCGGCAGGGCTTCTCGGCTGCGGTTTCCCGGACATTTTGGAGGTGTGTTCCACACATGGCACGTATTGCAGGCGTTGACCTGCCCAATGAAAAGCGCGTGGAAGTAGGCCTGACCTACATTTTCGGCATCGGCCCGGCCATATCCAGAAGGATATTGGGATCCACCGGCGTCAGCCCGGACACTCGCTGCAAAGACCTCAACGAACAGGAAGTTTCCAAGCTCCGCGAATACATCGAGCGCAACGTAAAAGTAGAAGGCGATCTGCGCCGCGAGGTGAACATGAACATCAAGCGGCTCATTGAGATCGGTTCTTACCGCGGCATCCGTCATCGCCGCGGCTTGCCCGTACGCGGACAGAACACCAAAACCAACGCGCGGACCCGCAAAGGGCCCAAGCGCACCGTAGCAGGAAAGAAGAGAGTCGGAGCGTAACCGAACAGATGCTTTTTTAGAGCATGGAGGGAGTTCAACGAATGGCACCAAAGCAAAAGCTTAAAAGGGTATCGCGCAAACGGCGTGAAAAGAAGCTTGTCGAGCGCGGCGCGGCGCATATCCGTTCTTCATTTAACAACACCATCGTCACCCTGACCGACACCAAGGGCAACGCCCTGTCGTGGGCGAGCGCGGGCGGGCTGGGTTTCCGCGGAAGCAAGAAATCCACGCCCTTTGCCGCGCAGATGGCCGCCGAGACCGCCGCGAAAGCCGCGATGGAGTTCGGTTTGAAGACCGTCGAGGTCTATGTCAAGGGCCCCGGATCCGGCCGCGAGGCCGCTATCCGCAGCCTGCAGTCCGCGGGTCTGGAAGTCAACATGATCAAGGACGTCACGCCCATCCCGCACAACGGCTGCCGTCCGCCAAAGCGCAGAAGGGTATAAGGAGGTACAGAGGATATGGCAAGATACACGGATTCCGTATGCCGTATGTGCCGCCGCGAGGGCACCAAGCTCTTTCTAAAGGGCGAGAAGTGCTTTTCCTCCAAGTGCGCAATGGAAAAACGGCCAACGTCTCCCGGCCAGCACGGCCAGGGACGGCGCATGAAAAAGCCGTCCGAGTACGGCCTGCAGCTGCGTGAAAAGCAGAAGGTCCGCCGCGCTTACGGCCTGATGGAAGGCCAGTTCAAGCGCACGTTTGAAAAGGCGGAAGGCATGAAGGGCATTACGGGCGAGAACCTGCTGCAGCTTCTGGAGCGCCGCCTGGACAACGTCGTGTACCGCTCCGGTTTAGCGAACAGCCGCGCGCAGGCGCGCCAGTTCGTCTGCCACGGCCTGATCACCGTCAGCGGCAGGAAGGTGGACATCCCGTCCTACATCACCGACGCCGGAGACGTCATTGGCATTAAGGAAACCCGCAAGGATATGGAGCATTTCAAGATCGTCAAAGAAGGAATCAACCGCGTCGTGCCCGAATGGATCGCGACCGACGCGGAAACCCTGACCGCGAAAATCGAAGCGCTGCCCAAGCGGGAGGATATCGATCTCACTTTGCAGGAGAACATGATCGTCGAGTTCTACTCTCGTTAACTATCGGCTAGAATGAGGAGGGTACAACCATGATCGAAATTGAAAAAGCGCGGATTGAATGCGTCGAATCCAGCGCCGATAACACCTACGCCCGGTTCGTGATCGAACCGCTTGAATCAGGCTTTGGCAACACGCTTGGCAACGCGCTGCGCCGTGTGCTTTTGTCCTCGCTGCCCGGCGCCGCGATTACCAATTTCCAGATCGAAGGCATCATGCACGAGTTTACGACCATCCCCGGCGTCGTAGAGGATGTGACCGAGCTGATCCTGAATTTGAAGCAGCTGTGCTTCAAAATGTTCACCGATCAGTCCAAGACCGTGATCGTGGACGTAAAGGGCCCCATGGAACTCAAGTCCGGCGATATCCCCATGGACGACGAGATGGAGATGTCCGATCCCGAACTGCACATCGCCACGCTCAACGAGGACGCGCACCTGCGCCTGACGCTGACCATGGAAAAAGGCCGCGGCTACGTGAGCGCCGAGCGCAACAAGGCGCACTCCATGCCCATCGGCGTCATCCCGATCGACAGCATCTTCACGCCGATCCGCAAGGTGAACTACACCATCGAGGATACGCGCGTAGGCAACGTCACCGACTACGACAAGCTGACGCTTGACGTATGGACCAACGGCACGGTGATTCCCGACGA
>JAFGGL010000046.1 GCA_016930575.1 Clostridiales bacterium
CTCGGGGAACTCCATCAGCACGTCGGTCATCTCGTTGCCGCGTTCGCCGCAGCCGACGTATACGATGATATCCGCGTCCGCCCATTTCGCCAGCTGGTGCTGCACCACGGTTTTGCCGGACCCGAACGGGCCGGGTATGGACGCCACGCCTCCGCTTGCGATGGGGAAAAACGTGTCGATCGTGCGCTGACCGGTGAGCATCGGCGCTGTCGGGCTCAGCTTCTCCTGATACGGGCGGCCGCGGCGCACGGGCCATTTCTGCATCATGGCGATCTTGCGCTGCTTGCCGTCTTCGCCCCTGACGGTGCATACGGCGTCGTCGATGGTAAACTCGCCGGAATGGATTTCCGTCACCTCGCCGGAAAATCCGGCGGGCACCATAATCCGGTGTTCGACCACGGTGTTTTCCTGTACAACGCCTATAATCTTGCCCTGCGATACCATATCGCCCTTTTTGACCTTGGGCTCAAATTTCCACTTCTTTTCACGGCTCAAAGGCGGCACTTCCACGCCGCGTTTGATGCGGTCGCCCACCTGCTCGCGGATGACCGTCAGCGGGCGCTGGATGCCGTCGAAGATCGATTCGATCAATCCGGGCCCGAGCTCCACCGAAAGCGGCGCGCCCGTGGATTCCACGGGTTCCCCCGGGCCCAGGCCGCTGGTCTCCTCATATACCTGTATGCTGGCACGGTCGCCGCGCAGCTCGATCACTTCGCCGACCAGGCGGTATTTGCTGACGCGCACAACGTCGTACATACGCGCATCGGCCATATTCTCCGCCACGATCAGCGGTCCCGCGACCTTGACTATCGTTCCCTGTGGCATGTTTATACGTCCTCCGTAGTGTTATTTCCGAACAGAATGTCCGCGCCGATGGCCTTTTCCACGTTGGCCTTCACGCGCGACATGGCATATCCGCCGGAACCGGTGCTCCCCGGGATGGGGATGACGGCGACCTGCGGATCGGTTTGATAACGCCTGAGCGCTTCCTTCGCGTTCGCGGCGGTGCTCTCGGTAATAAAGATCAATTTCACGCCGCGCTTGGTAAGCGAAAACAGCGCCTTGGCCGTTTCCTCGGGCGTTTCGGTGGGGATGACGGTCATCCCGAGCGCCTTGAAGCACAGCACGGCGTCGCGCTCGCCGACCGCGCCCATACGCACATCAGCCATTGAGTTCACGCATCCTTTCCCGCACGGCCTCGGACGGGAATTTATTCTTCTTGCCCGTCAATATCAGCCGTACGTTGGCGGCTTCGCGTTGATTTTGTAAAAGATAAGCCAGCAGCACCTCGATGACCGCCGATTCATAGCGGTAGGGCTTGAACAGCCCGAAGAGGTAGTCGTCGGCGACCTTCTCAAAATACGGCAGTTTCTTGTTATCCATCACCGCCGACAGCGCCGCCTGTTTGATGTCCGTCCCGTACGGGCCCATCAGGCGGACCAGGCGGTCGTTATCGCTGAAACCATTGACAAAGCTGCGGATTCCGGTCGTTCCGCCGGGCAGCGCGAGCGCTTCGAAATACGCCGCGTCCTCGCCCATCGCCCGCACGCGCAGCAGCATGATGAGGTTTAGAAGATCCGCCTTGGCCCGGAAATAACGGTACGCCAGGGTGTTTTCCCGGCCCTCGAGGTTTCTTATAATCTGGCGGTACATGGCCTTGTCCAGCACCTCGTCCACCAGCAGCGGATCGAACTCCACCGCGATACGCTTTTCGAGCCGTTTCAAACCTTCTGCCAACTCGCCCGGCAGCAGCGCGTAGCTGCGGTCCGCCACGCAGTGTTTGAGCGTTTCCACGTCCAGGCTGCCGCACGCCGACAGAAATTCCGGCGCGTGAGCAAGCTGGCGGGATTTGATAAGCACCTTCAGATTGTGCACGTCGTAGCGGAGGAAAAAGCAATCCGTCATCTTTTGATCGGTGGTGACCGCCTTGATCAGATCGCAGGCTTTGCGGATATGGGCGTCGGCGGCGGCCTGAAAATCGGTCTGGCCGACTGCCGCAAACCCGATGTCCGCCAGCACGCGCTGGGCTTCCGCAAGCTGCGGCGCGGCAAACAGGCGCTCGATCTGCGCCGTATGCAGCTCGGACCGTTTCTTGACGCCGATCCGTCCGCATGCATAGGAAATGCTCATTTGCGGCATCCGTTGCCCTCCGTTTGCGGTTTATTCGCTGAACAGAACCTGCGCGGCCGCCTGTTCCAGTTCGCCCTGCGCTTCATCCAAAAGCGCCTCAAAGGTGATGCGCACCTGCGCGCCTCTATGCGAAAGCACAACGCCAGCGCAGCCGTCCATACGTTCTTTTTGCAGCGAAAGCGAGCCGGGCTTGCCGGCGGCCTTGAGCGCCTTGTTGGCGTCCGATACAAAACCGTCGTCAAACCAATCCGCGCCGTCCTTGCCGACGATCAGCGTTTCTTCCCCGACCGCGAAATCGGCGACCTTGCGCAGGTAGAACGCGCGGCGGTCCCTGGGCTTGGTTTTCTGCAGTTTTTCTTTCGCCAGGGCAAACGCCTCGCTGATCACTTCGCGCTTTTTCGCAAGCATCGCCTTGCGGTCGTCCAGTTCCGCCATGCGGTGCATGCGTTCTTCCATCTGCGCGCATTCCTGCTCGGCCTGCGCAAGCATCGCGCTTTTGAGCATCCCGCGGTTCTGCTGCGCTTCCAGCGTCATGGTTTTCGCTTTTTCCTGGGCGTCTCCTAGCACCTTTTCGGCGGCGTCCCTGGCGTCGGCTTCGATTTTTGTTAAAATCGCCTGTGCGTCCATCGCGCGCTCCTTACAGCTTGATGGAGTTGACGACCAGGAAGCTGACCAGCAGCGCCAGCACCGCGTAGGTTTCGACCATGACGGTCATGGTGATGCCCTTGCCGCTCATCTCGGGGCGCTGCCCCGTCATGATCATCGCGGCAGCGGCGACTTTACCCTGCTTGACGCCGGAGAAGTAGCCGACAAACCCGATCGGCAGGCAGCCCATCAGGAGGCCAAGCCCCTGATACAAGGTGACGTCCACCATCGAGCCGCCCAGAACGTTGGTGTTGATCAGCACGATCACGGCGATCAGAAATCCGTAGATGCCCTGCGTGGCCGGCAGAAGCTGGAGCACGAGGAGCTTGGAGTTGACTTCGGGATTTTCCGTGGACACGCCCGCGGACGTTTCGCCCGCGACGCCGACGCCTTTGCTGGAGCCCATACCCGCGCCGATCACGGCGACCGCCGCGCCCAGGAGAGCCAGAACTTGACCGATTGACATATTGTATTCCTCCTACCTAGTAATGTGATCATCTTCGATATGCTAAACTTCAATCATGGAGTGAAGCTGTCGTGACAAGCATCGTTTCAACACCTGACCATTTGAAGTTCACCCTCGTCGTTTCCCGGAGCAAAGCCGAATTTCTCGTATATTGAGATCGCCCTGTGATTCATTACGTCGACCGCAAGAAATCCCTTCGTAGCTCCTTTCGCGATGCCAAAGCCGACGGCCTGTTCCATCAGTTTCCTGCCGTATCCCCTGCCCTGATACGCGGGATCGACCGCTACCTCCCTGATCCACAGGGTTGTGCCTTCCGCATAAATTGATACGCAGCAGAAGCCCGCCATTCGCTTCTGATCCTTGATCAAGATAACGCTGTTCCCGTCGTCCATCCATTTGGAAAACCACCCGGGCTGTTCGCCGATAAACCCTCTGGACAGTCCCGCGCATCGTTTGGACATTAGCGAAACCTGTTCACATTCCGATTGCTCCAAATAATCCAGATCATCGGGCGCATACGGCGTTACGGCAGCCTTCTTCAGGCACGGGTTGACGTAATCAACATACTCGCCCCATATCTCAAACCCGTTTTGCATCAGTTTCTGCTTGTAGCCATGCGGCACGAAGTTAATGCGCAGCGGTTTTTCGATCTTGTCGGCCTCGTTGATCACCTGTTCAAAATCGTTCGCGGCGAAGTAGAGCATAACCGGGGATTGGCATTCGTCACAAAGCACAATGTTTCCGCCGGTATTGCGCAGTTCATCCGCCGTACGGCAGTCTTCAAACGCAACATATTTCAAAGAAGAATATTTGCATTCCGATGCCCTTGCCTTGTAATCCGCAAACGCAGATTCGCTGATCATGTATCACCTCTTTGCACATCCCTGACGTAAACGTAGCGCGAGGTTTCGCTAAGCGGTCTGAACGGCTTTCCGCCGTCCTCGTAGAACTTGGAAAAGAACTCGATATACTGCAGGCGGCAGCTGTGCACGTACGCGCCCAGCGTGTTGATGGCCGCGTTGAACAGGTGCCCGCCGACGAACACCACGGAACCGATGATAATGCCGAATACGCCGGACTGCATCACCATGCCGATCAGGATGTTGATGACCATGCCGATCACGCCGGTCGCGATGCCCATGCCGAACAGGCGCATGTAGCTTAACAGGTCGCTGATCCAGCCCGTGATTCCGTACAGCGCGCCAAGTCCGCTGACGAGCCGCTTGAACGGATTTTTGCTCTTGTGCCGCCCCGCGGAGAACACCACGACGGCCGCGCCGGTTATGGACATCCACTGCCCGATGGACAACCCGAGAATCAGCAATATGCCGACGCCGGCGATGATCATCGCCCAGCTGAGCTGATCGTACACGGCGTCCAGCCATTTCCCGTCCCGGATGTTGACGTACATGGCGACGCCGAGCCCCACGAACAGGTGCACGGCGCCAAGCGCCACGCAGACCATCATCACGGGCATCGCGTTTTTCACGGGATCAAACACCGACGGGAACGGCGCGAAGCCGAACCACGAGTTGTACATCGCGCCCCAGAATAGCGACGCTACGCCGGCGGCCGTCAGGATCCACAGCAGGCGTTTGGTGCCCGGGGCGGGTTTACGCGCGAAAATGAGTATTGGTATGATCAGCGCCATCATCAGGCCGTAACCGGCGTCCGAGATCATCATGCCCATGAAGTTGACAAAGAAGGGCATCATGATCGTGGTCGGATCAAAGCTCCTAGATTTCGGCAGCGCAAAACCCGATACGATGGATTCAAACGGCGCGGTCGCTTTGGGATTGTGCAGGAGCACCGGCGGCTCCTCGCCCTCCAGCGGATCGTAGAACTCCAACGCGACCGTCGGCGATACCTTTTTGAGCGCTTCCTCCGCTTTCTGCGCCATCGGCGCGGGAATCCAGCCCTGCAGGAAGAAGGTCTTGTCCGATTCGGTCAGTTGCTTGGCCGCCTGCAGGCGGTCGCGCTTGGACGTCAGCAGATCGTACAGCTTTCGCAGCGTATCCAGATGTTCCGCCAGCGCTTCGATCTGTCTGTTCGTCTCCGCCCGCTGCGTATCTACCTCCGATTGCTCCTTGTCAAGCGCCTTGACGCGTTCCGCAGGCGTTTGATATACGTCCCGCAGGCTGACCTGCGCAAAGCCGGCCGCCTTGAGCTTTTGTAAAACGGCGTCCTTGCAGGAGCGGTGCAAAATCATATACACACAGGCCTGGTCGCGCTGCTGGGACACTTCCCGCAGATAGCACAGGTCGCTTAGTTTCTCTTGCGCAAGCCACGCGTCCAGCGCTTCCTTGGGCACGGTTCCCAGCATCTGCACGGTGGTTTTGGTATCGTGTATCTCGTGCAGCGGTACGTTCAGGCTCAGCCACGGCAGAAGCTGCTCGCGGGCCGCGTCGATGCGTGCGCTCTGCCCGCGCAGGTCGCCCGCCCTGCGCTCCAAAGATTCCAGCATCCGAATCGTAAGCAAGGCCGAAGGAAGCTTTTGAAGCGTCTCCTCCGCCTGTTTTTCGTCTATGGATGGCAAATCGCCTAGAAACGGCTTTTTCGCCGTATCGTAACGGTGCAGTTTCCCGATGGCCCAGTCGATCCGCGTGAGGGTCTCCTCCACGGAAGGCAAGTCCTTCTCCGCTCCGGCGGGGCTGAACGATCCTTCATCCGTTTGCTGCGGCATGATCTGGAAACAACGCAGTTTTTGCAAAGCACGGAGCAATGCCTGCCTGTCACGCTGAAGCGCAAGCATGTCCACATGCTTCATTTCAACGATCGCCATCGCTCCAAATCCTCTCAAAAATCATCTGCGCCGCACCGTCAAGCTTCGTACGCGCGGCGTCCAGGCTTTTCTCCTGCCCGGAAAGCACCTGCGGGCGTTTGTCCTCAATGTTTTTTTGGATCGCCTTGCGTTTTTTCTCCAAAATATCCTGGTGCTGTATGCGGTTTGCTTGCGAGGCCTTGCGTTCCTCGGCCTTGATTTCGGCCTCGGTGTCCTTGATCAGCTCGCGCGCTTTCTGCTGCGCGGCCTGCAGGATTTTCTCCGCGGTCTCCTCCGCCTGCTGTACCGACAGAAACAATTCCTGTGCCATGGTGTGCTCCTTTATGGCGCGCGCTTATTTCGTTCCGTAAAGCCGGTCGCCGGCGTCGCCCAGACCGGGAACGATATACCCGTGCTCGTTCAAATGATCGTCGCAGGCGGCGATATAGACGTCTACATCGTCGTGATCCTGCTGGATGCGCTTGATCCCCTCGGGGGCGGCGATCAGGCATACAAGGTGGATATTCTTGCAGTTGCGCCGCTTTAAAAACGAGATCGCGGCCGAGGCGCTTCCGCCTGTGGCAAGCATCGGATCGAGCACGAACAGCTCGCGCTCCTCGCTGTCCACCGGAAGCTTGCAGTAGTATTCGACAGGCTGGAGGGTTTCCGGATCGCGGTACAGGCCGATATGCCCGACGCGAGCCGTGGGGATGAGTTTCAAAATCCCTTCCACCATTCCAAGCCCCGCGCGGAGGATGGGAATGATGCCGATCTTGTGTCCTGAGAGCATCTTGGCTTTGGTTGCGCAGAGCGGGGTTTGGATTTCAACATCTTCGGTGGGAAGGCCGCGTGTGACCTCGAACACCATCAGCATGGAGATCTCTTCCAGCAATTCGCGGAATTCCTTTGCGCCCGTGTTGATATCGCGCATGATGGCGAGTTTGTGCTGGATCAGCGGATGGTCGAAGATGAGAATTTTAGCCAAGATAGTACCCCCCTCAAAACGTTTTTGCAAACGATACGGGACCTGCGTCCCATACCTGTCTATTTTACCCCATAAAAAAACCGTTGGCAAGTCAATACCTACGGTGTTTTATATTTTTGGTCGGTATTCGTTATGCCTCTGAGACAGCATCCCGAGCGCCATGCGGCCGTTTGAAAATCCTTACTCCCGGCCGCCGGCAAAGACGATATCCTCCCGCAGGCGGTAGAGCGTCGCACCGAGGTTGGGCTGGCAAAACGCATCCACAAACCAGTCGATGTCTTCTACCGCGTCAAACTGCACCCGCCCGTAATCGATACCGTCCACTTCCTTCCTGATCATGTGGCTGTCCGTCCAGCGCACGGTTTGAAACTCCGGATCGTAATTCTCAATGAACACCAGGCTGTGCGCCCCGGTTCCCCAGTAATATCTCGCATACATCTGGAAAAAATCACCGCGCATGACCTGCATCATAAACTCCCGCGCGATCTCCCGGTTTTCGGCTTTCGACAGATCGCCGTCATAACGGAATTGGGCGGCAACTTCAAAAGGATTTCCCTCGGAAGCGGACAGATCCTCCCAGACGATCCCCTTTGCATAGCCGTCGTCTGTTTCTTTGTTCAACAAAGGTATATCCAATATGACATCAGGATATTCCGCCATGCGGTAGTTGACGGCGTTAGGCAGAAAGAGCAATTGTGTTGTGTAGTTTTTACAAACATACTTATCGGACGCAGATTCCGCCCGATGCCATCTGCCGTTGGATTCCTCGTACAACGTCTGCGCCGTGCCGATGATATCGTTAATCAACGCGTCCCTGGCCTCTGTGTCCGCCGCGGCGAAATCAAGCCCCGTGCACAGTATCAGCAGCGCCGTGAGGGCGCAGGCCGCTCTCTTCATGATGATCCTCCGAAAGCTGTCAATATTCAAGATCTTCAAAACGTCTGCAGATGCAGTATTTGGAGATCGCGCTGTTTTGCGAGCGCCGCACATAGGTGCACAGCAGGTCGCGGATAAACGGCGGCAGCATGCGGTCGTACTTGACTTCCATTATCATCCGTTCGTCGCCGATGGGCGGCACCGTGGGCAGCTCCGGGTCGAACAACTCCGTGGACATGACCCCCGAGCGTAGCCGCTTGTCAAACGTCACGCGTACGTCTTCGGCGGGATAGAGATACGCCTCCCGGATATAATCCACGATCACCACGGGGTGCAGAAGCTTAAGCGTCATCTCCCGGAACATGTCCTGCAAAAGCCCCGAGCGCGTCCTCTCCAGCCCCGTCGGGTCGCATGCCATCAACTGTTCGGCCAGGGATCTGGGGATGACGATGGAGCGTTTGGAGATCAGGCTGCCGATCTTCGTTTTGCATTCCATGCGAATCAGCTCGTCGGAGAGATTATAGATGCGAAGGCGGTACTTGTCGCGGTCGCGCACGCCGTTGACCTTGTCCAGCATCGCCTGGTTGTTGTAGGTATCGAAATACAGCGAGCGGATATGGTACTCGTTGCGCTCGGGATCGCCGTTCGGGTCACGGAACAGCACCCGGTCGATCGCGCGCGACAGCAGATGGTATTCGCCCGGAGTGATATAGAATTTCACTTCATGCCGAAGCGGCAGTGCAACAGCCAAGCTCTATTATCTCCTCTCGACTAAACAGCCTATGAATACGAACGTGGGGAAACGATGAAGAAAGAACCTGTGCGATACCGCAGTGGATTTTTGTCAAGTTGTGCTTGCGAAACCTGAAGTAGTAGCAGCGCTACATCGAAGATTTCGCAGGCATAAGCTGGCGGAAATAAACGCGGCAGCGTGCAGGGGATTTATTCAGCGTTTTCCTACACCCCTACGTCGCTCTGGCAGGCAACTAACGTCGCGTCGTGCACGCCTTCAATGTCCAGCATCCGCGTGACGATTTCATGCCGCTCGTTCAGGCGCACTTCGTAGGTCATTTCCGCGCCGGCCCTTGTGAGGGATTTTGAACGCAGCTTGAAGTTCTTCGTGGTGCGGTTGAGCGCGGTCTTGATCGCCTGCTCGGAGTACTCATCGTAATGAATGACCAACAGGTAGGAATTGAGATTTGAGAACTTCACAAACGACAGTACGAACATCAGCACGCCGATGCAAAGCACCACGATGAGCGCCACCAGGTAGAGCTGCGCTCCAAGCAGGATGCCCATCGTCAGCGCCCAGAACATGTACGCCGTATCCATCGGGTCCTTCACCGCGGTACGGAAACGCACGATGGACAGCGCGCCGACCATGCCCATGGAAAGCGCGATATCGTTTTTGATGCACATGACCACGGGCGTCGTGATCAGGGTGAGCATGATCAGCGTGATCGCAAACGTCGGGCTGTAGAGCACGCCCCGGTACGTTTTCCGGTAGACGATCGCGATCACCGCGCCGATGACAAATCCCAGCCCGAGCGCGAGGAACAGGTCGCCCGGCACGATGTCCTTGAACTGCGCCGCCAGGCCCGTGTCGCTGATGACGTCGGATATACTGGTCAGCTGCAACAGAGATGTAAACAACATGGCGTATTCTCCTTCTTCCTGTCAATTGCATATAATAATAGTTCGATACCGGGAGCGTGTCAACCTTGTGCGTGTATCCCCTGTTTGGATCCGTATCATATGATGGCGTCCGCGGGCATTTCCGGCTGCGTCCCGAAGTAGGCTAGCATCTGCTCGTCGGACAATTCGAAATAATCCTGCACCAGATCGTAGAAATAGGTCGGCCGCTTTTTCATCACATTGCGGGTGTAGTCCAGCCGTTCATGCCAATACCGCAGCGCGCCCTCAGGCGTCAGCGGGGAATCGAAGTTGACTTTCTTGTCGTTTTCCTCCGCCCAGCGCGCGAAGTGCAGAGGCATCTCCGGCTCCAGTATCGCGGCCATTGCGTCGAATATCTCCGTCATCTTTTCTGTCGTCAGGAACTGGTAGATCTCACCGAGCCTCGTGAGGAATTTATCCCTCATTTGGGCGTTTTCCATCAGCTTGACAATCAGCGTATTGTTGATCCTCTGCTGCCCGGCCCCCGAAGGCCTCAGGTACGACGTGGGGCTGTCGAACTTGGAGTTGAACAGGCCGTAGTCCGCATCGTAGAAAAGCCATTTCCATTTCGCGCCGTCCACGCGCATCCTGTAATAGCGGATGTTGCCCGGGTCGGAATTGCCGAAGAACATCTCAAACGCCATATAGTCCAGATAGTTGTCGATATCGATATTGTCAAGGATGTACTGGAGGTCGTCCGCATCGGTGCCCGGCGAAGAATTTTTCACCTTCTTGATCATGCTGGAATACCCGTCTCTCGAGCCGTATACCAGCGAGATATTGCCTTGCACCACATCCATTTGATCCGCCATCTCCAGCGGATATCCCTCGTGCTGTGCGATGAAAAAGCGGTCCGCGCGCTCCCGCAGGTTATAATGGCCCCAGTACCGACCGTTCAAATAGACGACCACCGGCTCCCATTCCTGATAGATGACAGTGGTCGGGACCTCCGTCTGTTCGTTGAACGCCTTGATCAACTGGCTTTGAAACGCGTCGACGATACGCGTCCACGGGCAGTCGTTTCCGCCGTTGCGCAACACAAAGCCCTTGTACTGGGTAAACGCCAGGTCGCTAAACAACTCGGCTTCGAAATATTTGCCGCCATAGGCCGACTGGGCTTTGAGTTTGAAGGTCTTTTGCGGCATATCCAGGCTGTAATCCCCCTGCAGCTTGAAC
This sequence comes from Clostridiales bacterium, assembly GCA_016930575.1. Classification (GTDB taxonomy): domain Bacteria; phylum Bacillota; class Clostridia; order Christensenellales; family Aristaeellaceae; genus CAXXOK01. The sequence goes on from JAFGGL010000046.1 coordinate 10,714, forward strand.
TCCATGCCCTGGTCGATCAACTTCGTGCCGTCGGTCCCATAGATCTCCACATGGCCGGGGCTGGCGTCCAGATCGGCTTTCACTATACGATAGACGGCATTTTTAAACGGAATGCCTCCGCTTTTGTCTATGTTTTCGCCAATGGTCAGCATGCCGGTCTCGGGGTTCCAGAGCACGTCGGGGTCGACCACGATGCTGACGACGGGAAGCGTATGATAGACGTTGACGAGATAGGTCTGCGTGACGACGGTGCTCGCCTGCAATACCCCTGCGGGGTCGAAAGCGCGGGCGCGCAGCGGCGTGACGCGGTTGAACGAAAGCAACTCGCCCTCGGCGTAGGGCAGGTCGTCCCTGGTCGGTATGGAGCCGTCCGTGGTGTAGTACACAACGGTATCGTCCGGGATGTTGATGGAAACCTCAACGGTTCCCGTATATTCACCGCCGCTTATGGAAAACGACGGATTGCTTACGTAGCCATAGTACCCTACGCCGTTGACTGCGCCGGGTGTCGGGGAGAAATAATAGAAAAAGCCCGCGTTTTCAGGCGAACGGCCATAGCTGTGGTCGGTGGGAACGTCGGAAGGGATGGGTAGCCTGTCCAGCACCTTTCCTGCGGGATCGCAGAAACAAACGACGCTGTCGCCGCCTTTGGAAAGCTTGAAATTGGTATGGAGTTCGTAATAGCTTGACAGGTCCGTTCGCCCGTCAAGAATGATGATCTTGTACTCGCCGGGCTCGATCTGCGCGCCCAGCGGGAACTGCCATTTACGCGGGCGGCCCAGATTGTCGCTCAGGCCGTAGTTGGACAGATCGACCGGCACGGCGGACGAGTTGTACAGCTCGATATAATCGGCTGTCAAACCCGTCACGCCGACCGGTACGGCGTTGTTGGAAACCATCACCTCCGTGATGTATACGCCCGTGGCGTTAAAACGGCGGATCAACTGATCCACCTTGCTGCGCCCGCCGGCCGTGTTGGCAAAGCCCGGGGTCGCTTCCTGGAAAAATGTCCAGTAGCCGTTCTCGTTGAGGCCCACGGAGTAGTCCGCGGGTACGTTTTCAATAGTCACCCTGTCTATCAGCCGCCCGGCGCTGTCGCTCAATACGATGGTCTCGCGCTCGGCGCTGATCAAGAAGTTGGTATGCGGGATGCCGTTTCCCTGCATCCTGTCCTTACCGCTGCAGTAGATCAGGTAGTAGCCGTGTGCCGCGATGGCGGCGTTGTCCGGGAACTTCCATTTCAG